>JBGTRS010000006.1:0-234 GCA_041940665.1 Pyrinomonadaceae bacterium
CCGGGTTTTAAATTACGGATCGCAACTTGACCGGGCATTATCGCGTTCCCGTTTAACCCGTAATAGTTACGCATTGCAAGGTCAATGGAACGGTATCGAACAGAACTTACGCACAATTTCACGTGCCTTTAACATCAGCTATAACGGACAATACGGCAGAAACCGCGGACGTTATGAGCGGGATGATGATAGATGGGGAAGAGATGATGACAGACGGGGAAGAAATAACGGACG
>JBGTRS010000006.1:244-26585 GCA_041940665.1 Pyrinomonadaceae bacterium
CTGAGAAATAAGACACAGAGATTTGAAAACCGGGTTGATCGCGAATATGACGATGATGACCGTTACAACCGCCGACGCGGAAATGGAAATCTGGAAAACTTAGTCAACAGATTCAATAATGCGGTTAAAGACTTAGAGGATGAATACGATGACCGTCGTGATTACAATGACAGTTATAACGAAGTCCGTAATGTCTTGAGTCTCGGTGAACAAGTTGACCGTGAACTTTCTTACAACCGTGTCAACAGAAATCTGAGAAACGATTGGAACAGTATCGAACAAGATCTCAGAACCTTGGCAAATGCCTTTAACCTGAGTTACAACGGACGTTCCAACCGCAACACACGCATCAGCGATATTTGGAGAAACTTCCCGTTTGAGTAGAAAATAAAATGCTGTGTGTGGCTTAAATTTAATTCCAGTCCTTCTAAGATCAAAAGCCACGCAAAACCCGCAAAAAGCCTGAGTTTTTCTCGGGCTTTTTTTTATGTCGGCATTTACCAAATTTTAATATGCGTTTAACATTTATTTATGCTCGGAACTCTTTTTTTAGTCGCTACACCGATCGGAAATCTGCAGGATATTTCTCTGCGGGCTTTGGAAACCTTAAAAACGGTTGACTTAATCGCCTGCGAAGACACGCGACACACGGGAAAACTCCTAAAACATTTTAGCATTAAAGCAAAACTCATCAGCTATCACGAGCATAACGAGGAAAAACGTGCTGAAGAATTCGCCGAACTTCTGCAGAATCGAAAATCAATCGCCATTGTAACCGATGCCGGAACACCCGGCATTTCCGATCCGAGTTATCGTGTTGTTCAAAAAGCCCACGAGATCGGGGCAAGAGTAACGGTAATTCCGGGTGCAGTTGCATTTGTCAATGCCGTTATTATTTCGGGATTACCGACGGATTCGGTGTTTTTCGGCGGTTTTCTGCCTTCGAAAAAAGGCGAGAGACGAAAGCGTCTTCAGGAAGTGGCTGATGTTCCCGCAACGCTTGTTTTTTACGAAACTCCGCATCGAATCGCCAAATCTTCAGCGGATTGTCTGGAAATTCTCGGAAATCGAAAGGCCTGCGTCGTGCGGGAACTGACGAAACTTCATGAGGAAATTATTTGCGGCAATCTCGAAGAACTGACCGCACGCTTCGCCGACCAAAAGATGAAGGGCGAGATGGTTTTAATAGTTGACAGAGAAAATCCAAATGGTGAATTATTAAACCGCGAAATAACTCTTATAGAAAGAGTTAAAGAATTGGAAAATATTGGCTTAGATCATAAAAAAGCACTTAAGACAGCAGCGAAAGAATTCGGCTTGAGCAAGTCCGAAGCCTATAAATTGTTGCTTGAAAAAAAATCTTCATAAAAGACAACCAACCTGAAAATCCCGCATCTAAATCTGCTTGTTATAGTTTTAAAAACTATGACAATGCTGACAAAACTCTCCTCTTTTCTCTGTTAGCATTCATAAAAATTGCTAAGGCAATCATTTCATCATATACGGAGTAATTTCTAAAAAATATGAAAAAGATATTTTTAGTTTTAACTTTTATCGCAATTTCAAGTGTAATCGTTTTTGGACAAGACGATTATAAAAAAGGCGAATTTTTCGTCGGTTATTCAAACAATCAGGTTGATACGGGAATCGAACCGGGAGATATTCCGGGTGACCCGATCGAAAAACGTCAGGGTTTTAACGGGTTTAATGTTTCCGGTGTTTATAATGTAAGTCGATATGTCGGCTTAAAAGCTGATGTTTCGGGAGCTTACCGCAGCGACAGTTTTAATTTTTCCGCACCGAACGGTAGCGGCGGCACGAGCAATGTTTCTTTTGATGCGAACAGTTCGCTTTACAATGTTCTCGGCGGTGTTCAGTTCAAAGATAATTCTTCCGATGCCAAAGTAAAACCATTTGCCCACGCACTTGTTGGGGCCGGCATCGGCCGCGTTAAAATTAAAAACGTAAACTGCTCGACCGGAATTGATTGTAGTCCTTTTACTGCAATTGACGAATCCGAAACAGGTCTGGCCGGTGCCTTTGGCGGCGGTCTCGATGTAAAACTTAGTAACCGGGTTGACCTGCGAGTCGTTCAGGTTGATTACAACCCGATCAGATTCGACGGCGGAACGACCAATAATTTCCGCATCGGCATCGGACTTGTTTTCAAGTAAACATATTTTTCAAACTATAAGAAGAAACGGAGTGTTTTTGTGGAAACACTCCGTTTCTTTTTATTTCTGTCAGTGATTTCCACAATTAAAACCGTTGCACACACCCTGTTTTTCATGCTTTATATAACTGCTAAAAATTTCACTGATAGTGCAATAAATTCAATTATTAGCGTTCAAACAATGTCCGGAAACGGATTTATCTAAAAAAAGGAGATTTATAAAAACGATGTTCAAGTCATATTTGCAAAAACTAACCGCAAGTTTAATCGCATTCCTATTTATATTTTTATTCATTGTTCCCGATTCCGCTAAAGCCTGTGAGGAGGAACCGCAAACTTTGCTTTCGCTTTATCTGCAGAGCGATCTGATAATTTTAGCTGATTACGGCGGCGGCAAAATTATTAAAAAAGAAAAAGACGGCGAATACGGCTACTGGGTTGATCTCGAACATAATCTGAGCATCGTCAAAATCCTTAAAGGTCAAACCGATCTCGAGAAAGTTTCTTTTACAAGCTTTGAATATCAGGCAATTCCGTCCGTCAATGATTCGTCCGACGAAATGCCGGAAGAATATCATCCGTATAACCAAAGTTACGTAGATCTTGCCAAGATCAAATCCGGCGACAGATACCTTTATTTCTTAACCAAAAATGAGGAAAGCACGAAGTTTGAACTGACCGATTATGCTTCGGCGGTCAGAGATATAAATGGAAAAGCCGAGATTTACGAAAGAAACATTGCCGACCTTAATGCGATTTCCGTAAGTAAAGAAAATCAAATTGAAATGCTCGCCGAGTGGCTTGTCAGATCAATCGAAGAAAATGAAACACGCGATGACGGAATCCGCGATTTATCGGAAAGTTTCTACGGGATGAAATACGGTGAGGAAACCGAAGGAGTTCAAAACAACACGTTTGATAAAAACTTCAGTATATATACTTCAAAGGTCGCTCAACATCTGAACGAATCACAAAAATTCAGGGTCTCGACGGTTTTGTATCAGATGCTGCAGGAATCCTGGTTTGCACAGAAACCGCAGTATGCAAATTACGGAATCGCCATCATTCTCAAAACGCTTGATAATTCCCGCGTAGCCGTTTATAGCTACAATATGCTCAAAACTATCAGCAAAACAGACGTTGAAAGAAGAAATTTGGTGATGGGATTTTTAACGGATGTGGTTGAAGACGATGATCTGCGAGATATTTACTACAAATACGTTGACATCAATTCCGAATTGAATACGAATAAAACGAAAACACTGGGAGAATTAAAAGCCGAAAATGAGTTGAAGGCCGGTCTTTTGAAGCAATTCGATAAGCGTTTTGAGTTGATGCTTTCCCGCAACTTCAAACCATTTCCCGCTAAAGGCTAATAAATAAACTCAAATCTCCAAAACAAAAAAATGTTCCTTGAAAACATTCAAGGAACATTTTTTATGTTTAAAACCTACTTTAATTACGGCTTCTCAGACGCGGATCGAGTTCCTTATCAACGACCGGCCGATCATTTAATTCAGCCACTTCCCACAGCGTCAAAAATATCGTGCGGGCGATCTTTTCCATTTTCTGATAGTCAATCTTATCGGCGTGGTCACCCGGTTGATGATAATCAAGATGCGTTCCCGTGAACCAGAAAACGATCGGAATGCCGTTTTTGGCGTAATGAAAATGATCGGAACGGAAGAAGAACTGATTTTTGTCATTCGGATCGTCGTATTTCAAATTATATTCCATATTCAAATACGCACTGTTCGTTCCTTTCGTAACTTCGCCGAGTTTGGAACTCATCATTTCCGAACCGATCACATAAACCTCATTCGGTCCCGTCAGTTCTTCGTTACAAGGAGTGAACCCGACACATTTAACGACCGGCGTTTCGGGCGTTTTACTGCGGCCGATCATATCAATGTTCAGTTGTGCAACGACATTTTTAATATCAACCGTCGGATATTTGTTGAAATAAGCCGCACCGAGCAAACCTTTCTCTTCGCCCGCGTGCCAGACGAGAAGAATCGAACGCTTCGGACGTTTTTTGGCTTTGGCCAGAGCTTCGGCAATCGCCAACACGGCGGTTGTTCCCGAACCGTCATCATCCGCACCGTTCCAGATTTTATCTTCGCCGCGGGCGTTTTCATTTGTTCCCTCGTGGTCGTAATGAGCTCCGATGGCGACATATTCATTCTTTAGTTTCGGGTCGCTTCCTTCCCAGACGGCCACGACATTTTGCGTCGGAATTCTTTCAACCTTGCCCGCCGCAGTCATTTCCGCGTTTTTATTTAATAAAAAAGCTTCTTTTGAACTTTGATCCGCTTTTTCGCCTTCAAAGATAACTTTGGCGACATCTTTATTGACGAGCAAAGCAGGTATCGAATCATCCGAATCACCATCGCCGTCCTGTAAACCTTCAAAGGATATATTCTCGCGGCCGATGAAGTTCTTCAATCTCGACCAGAAATCTTCGAGTCGCGGCGGAGCTACAATGATGATTCCTTTGGCACCTTTAACTTTGGCGTAAGTTTGCGGGTCAGCCCAGTCAACGCCTTTTTCACCTTTCAAATCTTCGTTCGTTACGCCGTCGGGACGCGGCGGAACCGGACTGTTGGCAAATCTCTCGGAGTAAATGACGACGATCTTGTCTTTTACATCAACGCCGGCAAAAGCGTCAATGCCTTTGGATTTGACCATCCAGCCGTCTTTTCCGAAAACCAGAGGTGCTTCCGCCATTCCGTCTCCGCCCGCCCGGAAAAATCCTTCGGCATATTTGAAATTCGTATTGCCAATCGCCAGAGCCATTTTCGCCTCATCAATTGATTCTTTGCGAACCATCATTTTTTGAAAAAATGTGCCGTCGCCGTTTGGGGCGGGTTTGAAACCCCAGCGCTTTAAGTTGAGGGCGATAAATTGGGCCGTAATATCGAGTCCCGCAGAAGGCGTATCGCGTCCGCCCATCGCGTCCGACGCGATAAAATAAAGGTAATCTTTTAATTGTTCGGCCGTGATCGCTTCGGCCATCTCGCGTTCCTCTTTAGTGATCGAAACGGCGTTCTTTTTTGCCTTGTCGCTGGCCAATGCTGTGGACGGCAAAATAAACGACAGCAATATAAATAAGATAGTAATATTTTTTCTCATCAATCTCTCCAAATTTTTATAAATTCCGCACTTATCGGATAAATGTTTGTAGTAATCTCGGTATGTTCATATTTTGCAAAACGCAGGAAATAACATATCTTCAACTTCCTACCGCTTCTGCTAAGTGCTTTTCTGAAAATTAGTTTCCGTGTGTTTTACGTTGGTTGGATAAAATTTGTTTCGTTGCGGACGCCGACCACTGCGATTTTATTTTCATCGGCGAGCCGGAGCATTTTTTCGCGACTGAAAATAAGTGTTTTATAAGCATTTAAGCAAAGACAGGTCGCTCCGGCTTCGATCATCGTTTCGATGGTGGGAATGCCGACGACCGGCACATCAAAACGCATATCCTGATTCGGTTTGGCGACTTTGACAACCGTCAATTTTCCGTGTGCCAATTCGCCCGCCCGCCTGATCGTCGCATCCGTGCCTTCCATCGCCTCGATCGCCACGCAGGCTTTGGCACGCACAACGATGGTTTGTCCCAAATCCAAGCGGGCAATTTCATTGGCGATCTTCAACCCGTATTCGATGTTTTCCTTTTCGGTTTTATTCGGTTTTCTTTTCGATAAAACGCCTTCCTGTGCTAGATGGTCATTTATAAAATACGTCGAATCGATCAGTTCGATGCCTTCTTCGGCCAACACGTCGGCAATTCCGCCGATCAGAGCATCGGTATTTCTTTGCGGCAGATTCCAGAGCATTTTTGCCATCTGCCAATCGGGAACGGCATTTCTCGTAAAAATCTGTACGTGCTTAACCTGGCCCGCCATCATCGCTTTCGTGACGCCTTCTTTTTTGAAAAACGAGATCATCCGCCCGAGTTTACCGATGCCGACCCATTTAACTTTATCGGCGACATCTTCGATGCGTCGGTCGGTTTCTTCCCTAATGGCTACGACAACAAGTTCTTTGCCGGCTTTTTTCGCTCCCTCGACGACGAGGAAAGGAAATTGTCCGTTTCCTGCGATTAACCCGAACCTCATTTCACAACTCCGCGTTCGGAAGATTCGATAAATCCAACTAATAAATCAACTTCTTGACAATCCGAAATTTCTGTTCTGATTCGTTCGAGTGCCTGTGTGGTATTTAATTTGGCTGAAAGGAGAAGATGAAAAGCATGTTTGAGTTTTTTGATGGTGTCTTTCGAATAGCCGCGTCGTTTCATCCCGACTTTGTTTAAGCCGTAGCATTTGGCGTGATTGCCTTGAATTACGGCAAACGGCATGGCGTCTTTGACGACAACGGAATAACCGCCGATAAAGGCTTCGCGTCCGACGCGGCAGAATTGATGGATGCCCGAATAGGCACCGACATTGGCTTTATCGGCAATTTCGACGTGACCGGCCAGCGTTGCCGCGTTGGCCATAATTATCTCGTTGCCGAGCTGGCAATCGTGGGCGACGTGAGCCTGTGCCATCAAAAGATTATCATCGCCGATCTTCGTCAAACCGCCGCCGCCCGCCGTTCCGCGATGGATGGTGACAAATTCTCTGATCTGGTTGCGTTGGCCGATCTCGACAGCAGTTTCCTCGCCGCCGTATTTCAAATCCTGCGGGGATTTTCCGACGGAAACAAACGGAAAAATGCGGGTTTCATCACCGATCCTGGTATTCCCGTCAACCACCACGTGAGAGTCGAGCCGGACACCCTTGCCTAACACGACTTTATCGCCGACGATCGAATATGCTCCGATATGACAATCTTCTCCGATTTCCGCTTGGTTGCTGATTATTGCCGTTGGATGAACAAATGACATAAAAAAATCCGGGTGGTAAGAAAAGCTTTCTTTCTTCACTTCTTATTTCTTGTCCGCAATTATACTCATAATCTCGGCTTCAGCGGAGGTTTGACCGTCAACACTCGCCTTGCCGTGCATCTTCTGAACTTTACTGCCCGTGCGTAGAACGGTTACTTCCAGAGTCAAGGTGTCGCCGGGAACGACCGGACGGCGGAACTTGGCATTATTTATTCCGGTAAAAAAAGGAATTTTTTGATCGCGGTCTTCAAATTCGCGTAATGCCAAAATCGCCCCGACCTGAGCGAGTGCTTCGATCTGCAGAACGCCCGGCATCACGGGAGCATCGGGGAAATGTCCCTGAAAGAACTGTTCGTTAAATGTAACCTGCTTGATGCCGACGATTCTTTCTTTCGGCACGATCTCGATGATCTTATCAACCAGCAGAAACGGATACCGATGCGGCAGAATCTTCTTGATTTCGTTGATGTCTAATATGTCCATAATTTTTGAAAAGACATTATAGTTCAGAAAATAAAAAGTCAGAAACCGGCAGAAGAAATATTTCTTCTGCTCAATTCCCGACTTTTTAATAAATTCAAGAAAACTTGCTTTTATAAAGATTACTTGGTGGCAGTGCCGGCAGGTTTGGCATTATAAAAGGCGATAAAATCTTTTGTAATATTAGTTGCCGAATCCGCCCACAATACCGCTCCGGCATTAGCCAAGATGGCAATCTCCATCACCATGGTATAACCCTTTTGTTTGGCAAAATCGCCGATTGAATTACTGATGTCATCATTTATCGGTTGCAGTATTTCAAACCTACGCTTTTCTTCTTTTGCCTTTATATCTTCGTCCATCCGTTTTATTTCTTTTTCCAGATTTTGAAGTTGTTCGCCTTTGGCTTGGATGTCTTCATCCTTTACCGGAATATTTTTATTTCTGTTTTCAGCCAATGTGCTTAATGACTTTCTCAGATTACTGTATTCATTAAACTTTGCATTTCGCTGGTCAATCATCGGTTTCATTTCGGTTTCTAACCTTTTTAAACCATTAAGAACTTTGGTAATACCGCCTTCAGTATAAAATGCTTGCGTATTGATTAAAGCTATCTTTGCATTTTGGGTGGTTTGAGCCATTGCCGAAATTGCAAAGACTGCGGCAAAGACCATACTTACGACGACTAAACGTATCGATTTCATTTTTCTGTAATACTCCTTAAACTTATAAAAAGACTTTATCAATTGTTGTTTGATTTTATCTTTTGAAACTTTTTTTTAATAAACTGTTGCTTGTAAATTTTATTCCCGCTACTTGAAAGGAAAGCTATATTATTTAATTGACGGTAAAATGTCAATGTTATTTTGACTTTATTCGACTTCGATTAAAGCCGCTCCGACCCCTCAAAAAATAAAATCTTCACGCCTAAAATGTTCTTCCGACGGTAAAGCGCAGACCGCTTCTTTTACCCCGCAGGAATAATCCCGGAACTTCTTCGGTAATGCCGAGTTTAGCATTCGGATTGTAGTAATAGATCAGACGGAACGGAACATTTACAACCGGAACCTGGATGCGTGCTTCGATACCGATACTCGAGCGAAAATCGCCGAAATTATTGAAAGCACTGTTATCTACATCAAGAACCGAATTGGTCTGAACCTCGCCACGCAGAGCAAGTGCCTGGATTCCGGGCGGCAAACTGTCCGGACAGGATTGATTCGGACAGAAGATGCGGCGAAATGCTTCATTTGTTAAAAGCTGGTCTTGATAATAGAGAATCGTTCCGAAATTATTGGCCAGCCGCGGATAATTTTGCAGTGCGACCGCTCCCAGAGTTCCCGCACCGACCAGAAGATCATCGCGTAAAAATTCACTGTTAATTGTTTGCAGACCCGTCTTTCGCAAATTGAAAACCGTTCCGACATCGGCAAACGCCGCCATCGTTAAGGGGCCGAAGATCGGAACGCGGTATTCAAAGTTTCCGAGCAGTCTCGTATCACCGCCGATAAAACGGAAGTTTCTTCTGAACAAAGCATTCTGTTCACCGTCAGGTCCGTTGAGAATTCCAATCTGAGCGATTTCCGCCAATCTCGCCGCGTCAATTCCCGGAACTTCCACGGGTTCTCCCGTCAAATTGGTGGCGACAACGATATTCCGGCTCGTCAGATACGTATCGTAAGTGGCGATCGGTCCGATCGAACGCGAATCATATCCGCGAATGTCGAATTCGCTGCCCAGAAAATAGCGTTCAAATAATGGAACTCCGCCGACAAAGGATAGTGAATTCGCATTTCTGATCTTATCCTTGGTTGCAAATGCTCCGATCGTTCCGGCTTGAATTCTGAAACCGAAAACTTCGGCGTTATTGGAATTCTTGCGGCGAACCGGAATAAATTGCGTATAGGAGATCTGCGGATGATAGGTACGGACATCACCGCCTAAACCGGCAAAACCGAGAGATGCCGAAATCTGTGTTCCCCGCAAAGTATCAATTCCGTTTGCCGACGGCTGCCGCGTATCATAAACAAATGTCGGGATGATGCGGCTCGTGATGATATTCGGCTGAGCAAAAATGATCGGGATGCGGTCAGCCGGATCCGCCGATTCATTGATCGGCGGATCGGTGATCGTCGTTGCCGTAAATTGATAGGTTAAACCGATTCGCGAAAATGTTGAAAACGCACGCTTCTTAAAGAAAAGTTCGGAAAGCGGTGCGGTTGCAAAAACAGTCGCTCCGTAGGTTGATTGCGTAAAGAGCGTATCTTCGTCGGCAACGATCGTGCCGAACGGGTTCAAGGCTCCCGTGATCGCATCCGTATTTTCCGACAGAAACGTTCCTTCACCGAAGAATTTATAACGCGATGCGAAAACCGAGAAACCGACCGCAATCGGTCTGTCCTGAAAATACGGTTCGGTAAATGAAAACTGAAAACTCTGCTGACGGTTTCCGACTCCGAAGGCAAACGCGAGAGTTTCTCCGCGTCCGAGCAGGTTGTTGGTCGAGTATTCGAGACCGAAAAATGAACCGCTCAACCCCGAAACACCGCCGTTAAACGAAATCTGCTGTCGGCCGCGTTCGGATACTTTGATGATCGCGTCAACCTGTCCCTGTTCGCCGTCGGCTCTGGTTTCGATGTCCGTATCTTTATCAATCGGGTCGAAATAGCCCGTTTGATTAAGCCGGAGGATTGATGTTTCAAGGGCTATCTGATTGTAAATGTCCTGTTCATTAAGAAGCATCTCACGCCGCAGGACGACATCTCTGGTAAACGTATTACCCGTGAACTCAAGGCGACGCAGACGGAATTGCTTGCCTTCATCAATCGTAATATCAATATCAACGATGCCTTCCGCCGCATTGGTCGGATTATCCTTGAAGGACGGATTTAATTCGACATCATATTCGATAAAACCCTGTCCGCCGTAAATCTTTTTCAAGTCTTCAAAAAGAGCCTTCCGCAGACGTCTGCCGTCGGCGATCTCGCCTTTTTTAACACCGATGATACTTGAAATCTGTTCTTCGCTGAAGATCGAATTTCCTTCGATCGAAACCTCGCCGACCCGGAAAACTCTTCCTTCCGTGACGGGAATGATGATCTTCAAGGTATCGTCTTTTGAGGTAACCAGAGGCAGCGGCAGGATTTTTAAGATCGGAAATCCGGTACGTTTGTAACCGAGACCTTCAACTCGCGGCTCGCCGATTCGCGCCTGGAAATATCCTTTCGAGAACATATATTCCTTTACATTTTTCTGCAGATCGTATTCGAGTTTGCGGAGATCGAGAATATCCTGTCCTTTAAAACGCGAGAGCAAACCCGACTCCTTGACGAGTTGGAGTTGTTTGCGGAGTTCGCCGTCTTTGAAATTTTCGTTTCCTTCAAATTCTATTTCGACGATGCGGGAGCGGCGGCCCTGATCAATATCGAATGTAACGGCGATCGAAGTGGCCGAAACCTCTTCCTCGATAACTTCGATCTTGGCGTTCGGATAACCTTTGGAAGCCAGCATTTCCCGCAAAATTCTGCGGGCGTTTCTCGCCTTGACCGGATCATAAACCGATTCTTTGGAAATTCCGATGCGGTTTTCCCGAAAGGCTTTGAGAATGTCCGATTCCTGAATCGCTTTGGTGCCTTCAAAGACGAGATCGCGGATGATCGGCAATTCCTTGACTTCAAAGATCACATTGACGCCGCCGCGGATGCCCGGTTCGGTAATGACACGGGTTTCGGTCTTGTCGAAAAAATTGAGCGAGAGCAGTTCTTTGAGGTCTCTTTCTAAGGTTTTCGGGTCGTAAACGTCGCCCTGACGGGTGCGTATGTAATACAAAAGATCGGGGTCTTTCAAACGGCGATTCCCCTGAATGTCAACCGATTCGACAAGCTGTTGCTGCGGTTGTGCCTGTTTGACCGGTTCGGTTGATTTTTCCGGTTGTTCTTTTTTATCGGTTGCGGTTGCTACTACTACTACTACTGCTTTGTTTCCGGGGAAATCTTTTGTTTTATCGTTTTCAGAAGCAAATGAAGTGCCGCTGGAGATCACAAAAGTAAGTAAAACAAGCCCAAAGACTCGTACAATTTGCATAATGCCAACTTTCCTTTCTTTATAACTGCAATATTTCATAATTTGAGAAGTCCGAAATCCCGCGTTTAACTGCAACGCATTAGTATTATTAAAATCTCGGTTAAATGTAGAGCAAAAAAACGGACTTTCAAATGTTGGTTATTTACGCGGATTTAGATTCTCCGGAGCAATTGATGGTTGCTTCCCGAGAATGATTTTCCGAATACTTGCCAACAAACTTCCGAATTATACAGGCAAATCAACAAAAAATAAAAAGCACAAAAGATATATTCGCTATCATCTTTTGTGCTTTCGTCAGTTTTTTGCTGATTTCGGGTTTTCCGAAGCCTTTTGAACAAATTAAATATGCGGTTGCTATTAAATTTTATCCGGTAACCTGATCGGAACAAACTTCACCGATTCGAATTTATCTTCTTCCCAAACCAGATAGCGGACGCCGTATTCTTCACCGCCGTTTAACCTTTTCAAACATCAAAGTAAAAGTTCCGATCAGACATCAATCGTATATCGGACATTTATCTTTCCACCTTTGATACAGGCTCCCAACTGCTCATTGGCGAGACATTTGACGACAGCTTTGCCCATCCAATAAGGTTTGTTGGCTACCTTGAAGGTCGCCGGAATAATGGAAAGCAAACCCGGCAATGCCTTCAGATCTTTGATTGATTCGATCTTATAGCTGGCCTGAAAATCGCCCGCCAGCGTTACGCCGATCGAGGTCTTCGTGGTTGAAAATGTCAGTTCGGCTTTCCGCAGAAGAGTCTGATCGAGACACTTCATGAGTACTGCCGAAACACCGTTGCCGAGAACTCCGCCGGCAAAACCTGCGGTGGCAAAGATAGCCGAAACTCCGAGACCGCCGCCGACCAGTGCTTTTAGTCCCATCGTCGGTAATGTAGTGATAAGCTTTGTCTTGACCTTCTGATCTATCATCGGATTGCCTTCGGATAAGCCCCGATAAGATGTAGTTTTACCCGTGCTTGACCAGACCTTGATTTTATAACCGATCTTATTTTCGCCTTTTGTAAATAAAGTCATTTTTATTTCTCCTTGATTTTGTTTTTTATTATTAATACCCAAATTACCTAGAACGAGATTATGCGGCTGTAAGCGACCCGGCCGCCGGAATCTCTGGCGACCGCCCGAAAATGAAATTTCTCACCCGGCACGCCCCGCACCATCCAAGAACCGACATCAACCGACGGCTGATCCGATAAAATATTTGTCCATTTTTTATAGGTAATGCCCGATTTTACCTGGATATAGACCTTGAGCGGTGATCCGCCGCCCGTTACCCGCCAGCGGAAATTGGCTTCGACGGCGTAACCTCTGCCCGGAATGATTTTTTGCCGGATGTTGGTTGTAAATGTTGAAAAAACAGGTGTTGATGTGAAACGCCGGGTTCGATTGATTTTCGGAATTTTGATATATGTCCGCCGGTTTGGCGTCGAACGGTTTGTGTTTGAATTGTTCGTTCCGACCGAATCAATCCAGCCGACCTTCGGACCGCCGCATCTTCCTTTGCCGATTCGGTTACAGGAGCGTTTGGCGGCCTCATTTGCCCGGGCCTTTGAAGAATAACCGCAGGCGGCACCGATCGCCTGAATTTTTTGTCCGGGCAGACGGCGGAGATAGATGATTCCGTATCCGCTATTTGCACAGGAAACGATGATCCGGCAACTGCGTCCGCCGCGTTTTTCGCAACTTCCGAGGGCGGCGTTTTGGGCATCGCGTTTGGTTCTGAAGTTATAACTGTAACCGTATATGCCGCGGCTGCCGTCAAAAGCTACGGCACTTGCCGCCGAAACCTCTTGATTTTGAGCGAATATAAATAGGATAAACAGGGGAAAGATAGCTGGTATATAAAGTTTGCGGATGAATTTTTTTGTCATTTTCATTTTCTTTTCTCCTTTTCAAAAAATTAAAAAATTTCCGTGTCGAACAAGTTTTTTGTTCCACGCACACAATTATGAAAAGGGACTCTGACAAAACTCTGACAAGATTCCGCCGGCGGGAAAGTTTTTTAATCGAAATCGCAATTTTTTTTGAAAAAATGCGGGAAAAAAGCGAGATTTAAATCTTTGAGATCAAAGCCGAAGCTTGGTCAGGCGACATCGAAACGCCTTGTTTTTTGGCCTGTTCGAAATCTTTTTTGCGTAGGGCCGTTTGCAGTTGAGAGATTTGAGATTTGTTTTTCTTCTGTTCCGAAGGAGACGCTAGAACCCCGATGTTTTTCTGGAGGGTTTCGGCGGCAAAGAAAAGTTTGGTCGAGTTGTCGTATTGCTCTTTTAATAAAGCCAGTCGCGAACAGGATTTGAGGACTTCCGCCAAACCCGTTTTATTGTTCAGTTCCGCCATCAGCTCAAAGCTTTCCGTCAGATACCTGCGGGCGTCTGCAAAACTTTTTTTCGCCGAGAGCAGATCGCCGAGACTGGAAAGCGTTTCGGCAATGCCGAGTTTATTTTCCAGACGGCGGTGGATTTCCAGACTTTCTTCAAACAATTTTTGAGCTTCTTCGGTATCACCCTGCTGTCTTGTGATGATGCCGAGGATCTCGAGCGATAGAGCCTCGCCGTATTCGTCGCCGATCTCACGCCGGAGAGTCAAACTTTCCTCCTGAAGCTGGCGGGCTTTTTCGTAATCCTGTTCGTTTTCGGCCAGTAAACTCAGATTATTTAATGAACCGGCAATATACCGCCGGTCTTTTAACTCCCGTCTGATCTCCAGAGATTCCGCAAAGGCCGCTTTCGATTTACGGTATTCGCCCTGCCGCCGGTAAATGACGCCGAGGTTGTTCAAGAGATTGGCAATGCCGCGTTGATTGCCGAGGCCGCGGTACAATTTCAAACTTTTCTTAAAATATTTTATCGCTCCGGAAAAATCGTCCTGTTCGCCGGCGATCATTCCCAGGGTATTTAAGGAAACGGCCCCTCCCTGGTCGTGGTTTATGTCGCGGCAGAGTTTTTTGCTTTTTTTGCACAGGGTAGCCGCTTGCGAATAATCCCCTAAATAAAACATCGCCCGGCTTAAATGAGCGGTGGCTTCGGCCTGACTTAAAATATCTTCGTGGTGACGGCTGAGTTGATCGCATTGCTCGAGAAATTTGCGGGCGGAAGGGTAATCCGACGCGGTCAGTGCCAATTTTCCGGCGTTTAATAAAGCCGCTATGCGGATGCCGGACGGGATTGATTTAGTTTCGGGTAAATTCCAGAACTCGTTTAATTTTTCTCTACCCAAACTTACGTAACCGCGTATCTCCCAGAAACGGCGTAAAGCACAGAGCAAACGCAAGCCTGTTTCGATCTTTTTATTTGCCAGACACCAGTCCAGAGCCCCGAGAAAATTCTGATGATCCTGCTCAAAACGCTGTAGCCACCTTGCCTGGTCTTTGCCTTTGAGCGACGGTCGGGCGGTTTCGGCCAGGTTCAGATAGTTTTGCACGTGTCTTTCCCGTAAGCGTTCGCCTTCAGCAAAGCTCAATTTCTCCTCGCCGTATTCGCGTAAGGTTTCCAGAATCTGAAAACGCAAATTGCCCGAAAATGGGTTTTCTTCAATCCGTAAAAAGGAAAAATCCTGAAGCAGTGCCAGATGATCGAGTGCCAGCGGGGCATCGCAGACCGCTTCCACATCCGTCAGATCGCCGCCGTCCCGAAAGATCGAAAGTTTGGCAAAGAAATCTTGCACCTCGCCGGACAGCATTTGAAAACTCCAGTCAACCGTCGCCCGCAATTGCTGATGTCTGGATTCGGATTGATGCCGCCGGTCGGTCAAAAAATCCAGTCGGCGGGAAAGTTTTTTCAGGATTTGCAGAGGTGTCAGAACAGGAATCTGGGCGGCGGCCAACTCCAGAGCCAGCGGAATTCCTTCGAGCCGCCGGCAGAGTTCGGCGACCGCGTCGGCATTATTTTTTGTCAATTGAAAGGACGGTCTGACGGATTGGGATCGGTCCAGAAACATCCGGACGCTTTCGCAGAGATTGATTCGTTCAACCGGTTCCCGTTCAGAGGGAACGGGAAGCGGTTCCAAAAAGAATTCCTTTTCGCCGAAAAGCCCCAGCCGTCGGCGGGAGGTGATCAGACAATGCAGATCGGGGACACGCTCGAGCAGGGTTATGACTATCTGTTTGCTTTCGGACGATGAGGCGGAAGAAGTTTCGGATAAAAACTGCTCGAAATTATCCAGAATCAAAAGAGATTTTCCGCGGGAAAGATTCGAGATGAGATAATCCAGGGAATCAATTGAAACGGGAGTTTCAAGCCGCATCGCTTCCAGGATCGTGTTTGGAATATAACGCGGTTCTTTGATCGAAGCTAAGGGAACGAACCAGACCGCGTTTTGATAATCGTTCAATAAACTCCTGGCGATCTCCAGTGAAAACCGCGTTTTTCCCGTCCCGCCCGGTCCCGTGATGGTGACGAGACGAACTTCTTTATTAGCCGGTTTGAGATATTCACTGATTATTTCTGTCTCCGCTTCCCGGCCGAAAAAACGCGATAATTGTAGGGGCAGAGTATTTTCAATGCCGGTTCCGGCTTTTAAAGCGGGAAATTTCCGGAGCGGTCTTCCTGCGTAATCGGCCTGGTAGATTCGCTCGGTTTTTTTTTCTTTCGACAGCCGATAACTGCCTAATTCCTGCAATTTCACATTCGGTTCGAGATTATTTAAAAGCAGACCGGCGACTGTTTCCGAACAGAGAAACTGGCCGGGATTTGCGGAATTTAAAAAAGGCAGAACTCGTTTCAAGAGCGGGCGGAACTGTTTGTCGGGGGCCGCTCTTTCGGTTTTTTTTATATCCCCCAGAGTCAAAGCAATTTTGGGCAGAAGCTTCGGATCGCCGGCCAAAAACTTCTCGTCAAAAGTGCGTTGAATCCTTATACCGCAATCAAAAGCGTCGCTTGCATTTTTGAATACAGCGAGCAAAACGTCCGGATTGTCATACACAAATTCTCCCTGAAAACGTGAGATCAGTTCAATCAACTCGGCACTTTCGTCGCCCGCCGTCCGCGGTTCGACGGCGAATATCGTCAGAATCCCTGAAGTTAAAGAACTTAGTTTGGAAAACTTGTCTTTTCCTGAACGTCCGGATGCAGGTTTGGAAGGTCGGTTGGCTGATTCGGTCTTTCGGATTTTTAAACTTTCGGCCAGACTTTGGGCCGTTTCCGAAGGGATTATATCTAATTCTTGTTTCAGAATTTCGCTTAATTTTTCGTATTGCCGCAAGGCCTGAGTGGGCTTATCATCCGCGACATATAAATTCATCAGATGAAGATGTATTTCTTCATCAAGCGGATCGATCCCGGCGGCCCGGCGGGCGTATTCGATCGCCGTCGGAAGATCGCCCTGCTTTTCGAGTTGGCCGATTCTGGCCGAAAGATTTTTGAGAAACAGAAGTTGCAGACGCTCGCGTTCGCGTAAATTCCAATCCTCGTAAAAACCGGGTAAAAATTCGCCGCCGTAAAGTTTTAAGAGATTTGAAAAAGCAACGTCACGTTCGGCTTCACGCTCGGCAGATTGAAAGGTGCGGCAGGTGTCTTCAAAGTCTTCAACGTCGGTTTGGTAAGTTGCGGGATTGAGGCGGATTTTATATCTGTCGGCTTGCAGAACTTCGCCCGAAGCGACACCGGGCGGTTCGAGTTGACGGCGGAGAGAAGATAAGGACTGGCTGAGACTGTTGCGGCCCAAGGCCGGATCACATTCCGTCCAGAGCATCTCGATCAATTCTTCGCGGGGATGCGGGCGTTTTCCGTAATATGCCAGAAAGGCAAGCAAAACGCCGGTTTTATAAGTGCGAAAACGGTCTATTTTGCGTCTACCTTGTCTGATACAAAAGCATCCTAAAAACTCGAACTTAAACGGTGCTTTCAACATTAAACCAAACGCTCATAATATCGCGAGAACCTCTTTATGTTTTGATTTCGGATCGTTTAATTGGCCGTAACTTTCTCCTCAATTTTGCCCGATTTTCGCGGACAGATCAATAATTTGTTCTTTTTGCAGTCGACTTCAACCAATTCCTTTCCGACAAAATCGCCCTGAATCAGACTTTCGGATAGTTCATCCTCGATATATTTTTGCAAAGCCCGGCGAAGCGGTCTGGCTCCGTAGCTCCGGTCGGCACAGGTTTTGTCGATCAGCCATTGTTTGGCTTGCTTCGTCAGTTTTATCTGTAGATCGTGTTTTGCCAAAATTTTGTTGAGATCGCCGACCTGCAGATCAATAATCTTTATCAGGTCTTCATCCGTCAATTCGTCAAAGACGATGATCTCGTCAAGACGGTTGATAAATTCGGGAGCAAATGTTCGTTTGACCTCTGCCAGAACCTGTTCTTCCATTTTTTCACGCGAAGCGTCTTCACTGCCTTGAAAACCCATTGTCGTCCGTTTTTGGATAAATCTCGCCCCGATGTTCGAGGTCATTATAAATACGGCGTTTTTGCAATCAATCTCGTTGCCCTGGGCATCGGTCAGTTTGCCGTCCTCGAAAACCTGCAAAAGCACGTTGAAAAGATCGGGATGAGCTTTTTCGACCTCGTCAAACAGGACGATCGAATACGGCGTCCGGCGAAGTTTTTCGGTCAATTGGCCGCCTTCTTCGTGGCCGACATAGCCCGGCGGCGAACCGATGAATTTGGCCACCGTGTGTTTTTCCATAAATTCCGACATATCGAAACGGATCAGAGCATCCTGTGAGCCGAACAGGAATTCCGCCAGAGTTCGGGCGACTTCCGTTTTGCCGACGCCGGTCGGACCTAAGAAAAGAAACGAACCGACGGGCCGGGCCGGATTCTTTAACCCCGCCCGCGAACGGCGGATCGCTCTGGCCAAAGCCGAAATCGCCGGACGCTGCGAAATGATTTTCTTATGCAGTTCATCTTCGATCTTCAACAACTTTCCGGCTTCTTCCTGTTTGATCGACTGCACCGGAATGCCCGTCCAGCGGGCGATGACATCTTCGACATCGTCTTTGGAAACTTCGACCGAGAGAAAAGAATCTTCCAGACTTTTCAGCTCCAGCGAGATCAATTTGTCCTCATCCGTCGCCCGTTTCCAATTCTCCACCGCTTCTTTCCAGGAAGGCTCGGACAAGTTTTCCTGCTGATACCGCAGTTTTGCTCTCGCTCCGGCTTCGTCCAGAACATCGATCGCCTTATCGGGCAAAAATCTTTCGGGAATATAGCGGTTCGTTTGATAGACGGCGGCCTCGAGAGCTTCTTTCGAATAGCGGATCTGATGAAACGCTTCGTATCTTTCGGCCAGTCCTTCGATGATTTCGAGGGCTTCTTCTTCGGTCGGCGGCACGACTTTGACGGATTGAAAACGTCGTTCGAGCGAGCGGTCTTTTTCGATCGATTTACGGTATTCCCGCGGCGTCGTCGCCCCGATGCATTGAAATTCGCCGCGTGACAGAGCGGGTTTCAAAATATTCGCCGCATCCAGCGAGCCTTCCGCCGAACCGGCTCCGACCAAGGTGTGGATTTCATCAATAAAGACTATATATTTACGGTTTGTTTTGAGTTCCGCCATAATTTTTTTGAGGCGTTCCTCGAATTGTCCGCGGTATTTCGTGCCGGCCACGATCAAAGACAGATCGAGCGAAAGAATTCTTTTTCTTTCCAGAAATGTCGGCACGTTCTTATCGGCGATGCGTTGGGCGAGCCCTTCGATGATCGCCGTTTTGCCGACGCCCGCTTCGCCGATCAGGACGGGATTGTTTTTTGTCCGGCGGCAGAGAATTTCGATGAGTCTTTCCGTTTCCGCTTCGCGTCCGACGAGCGGATCGAGTTTGCCGTTGGCCGCTTCCGTAACGAGATCCCGCGTAAATTCCATCAGATTCGGGGCTTCTTTCCGTTCTTTTTCGAGCCGCCGATTCGGCAGACCGCTCTGATGAGCGATCTTTTCGCGGACGGTGTGCAGGCGAACGCCGTATTGATAGAGAATTTCGGAGGCAATGGAATTGTCTTCCCTTAAAATTCCCAGCAAGATATGTTCGACGCCGATCTGCCGGCTTCCCAACCGCTCGCTTTCTTCCTTCGTGAGGGCGAGGATTTTCTTTGTTTCGGGAGCCAGATGAAGTTCCGCCGATTGCGGCATCCGCTCACGCAGAACGATTCTTTCCTCGACCTCGCGGCGAATCGTTTCAACCGAGATATGATGACGAAACGGAAAGAACCGGGCGGAGATGGTTTTATCTTCCCGCATCAAACCGAGAAGAATATGTTCGGGTGAGATCACCCGTGAGCCGTATTGCAAGGCCTCATAACGGGCAAAAAATACAACGCGGCGTGCTTTTTCTGTATATCGTTCAAACATATTTTATAAATGCTTCGAAAATAATGTCGGCTTTCAAACTTTGTTTATGGTGATTCATTATAAACAAAGTCCGTTGCTTTATATCAATTTTTTTCAAGATTATTTTTTTCTGACTTGCTAAATTATAGTTCCAAAAGCCTCGAAAATCCAAAAAATTATCCGATTCGCAAGTTTTCCAAAGGTTTTATTCTGCTTGCCTTTAGCACCGGATAGACGATCGCCGCCAGAGAAAGCAGAAATGTCAAGCCGACGGTCAGAAGAATATCCGCCGATTCCGCTTGAAAAGGAATGTAATGCAAAGAATAAACTTCCCGCGAAAGACCGATCAGCTTAAAATAATTTCCCAAAAAACAGACCGTTAGACCGACCGCCAGACCGATAAAAATTCCCGCCGAACTTAAAATAATTCCCTCAAACAAAAAAAGCGTCACGAGATTTTTCGTCTTCGCTCCGCAGGTCCGCAAAATCGCAATGTCTAATTTTCTTTCGGCAACGAGAAGCGAAAGCGTCGTCGTGATATTCAAAACGGCGATAAAAATTATCAGCAAAATGACCGCCAACGCCGCCTTTCTTTCTAAACTCAACGCCGCAAAAAGCGGTTTATTTGCTTCCTGCCAATCCAGAACCTTAAAATCCGTCCCGAGTCTTTTTCTGATGAACCCGGCCGTTTCGTCCGCCCGGTAAATGTCCCTGACCGCAACGCTGAAAATCTCCGGCGAAAATTTCTCGGCGGTTTTTAACTTCAGATAGTTTGTTTCATCAACAAAAATCCAGGTCGAATCATATTCATAAAGTCCCGTTTCAAAAACATCTTTTATCCGCACGTCCGAAGTTTTCGGCGTTTCGCCTTTTTCGAGCGTGATGATTTTCGCTTCATCGCCGCTCTTCAAATTCAATTTTTCCGCCAATTCCTTACCGATCGAAATTTGATTTCCGGTCTTTGGTCTTTGGTCTTCGAACTCTGAACCCTGAACCCTGAACCCTGAATTCTGAACCCGTAAGACCGCATACGCCGAGTTTTCATCCGTCGAAATAACCGCACTTTCATAGGTTGTCGGCGAAAAATTTTCGACGTTTTCGATTCCTTCGACCTGCCCTTTTATGATCCGCCAATCGGCAATATTTGTTTTTCCGGCTTCAGCAAAGATCGTGATGTGCGAAGTGTTCGCCAGAACCTTTTCCCGCATTTCGGAACTGAAACCTTTGGAGATGGCTTGAGTGACGATCAATGCCGCCACGCCCGCCGCGATTCCGGCAACCGCCACGAGGGAAGTCCAACGCACCAAACCCTTCCGCCGCGTGCGGAAATATCTCCAGGCAAGTTTGAGTTCAAAAGGCATTTTGGTAAATGGTAAATGATAAATGGGTTTGTTAAAATCCATTGTTTGAAAATAATTTAAAGAAATAGACCACGGATTGCACGGATTTGGCGGATATTCGCTGATATTTTTAAAATAAAATCCGTGTAAATCCGTATTGTCCGTGAAATCCGCGTTCTATTTCCTTTTCAAAACTTAAAATGGGATTAGCAAAAATAGAAGATGCCGCCCGTGATATAAAAAACGGCCGGATGATAATAATTGTTGACGATGAAGACCGCGAGAACGAGGGCGATCTCGTATGTGCGGCGGAGAAGGTTACGCCGGAGATCATCAATTTTATGGCGACGCACGGCCGCGGTTTGATCTGTATGCCCTTAACGGAAGAGCGGTGCGATTATCTGCAACTGCCGCCGCAGACACACGATAATACGTCCTCGATGGGAACGGCTTTTACGATTTCCATCGAAGCAAAAGAAGGCGTCACGACGGGAATTTCCGCTTCCGACCGGGCGACGACGATTCTGAAGGCGGTGCATCCCGACACGAAACCCTCCGATCTCGCTCGTCCCGGACACACCTTTCCGCTTCGGGCAAAAAACGGCGGCGTGCTGGTCCGCGTCGGGCAAACGGAAGCGAGCGTTGATATGGCCCGCCTCGCCGGTTTGACCCCGGCGGCGGTCATCTGCGAAGTGATGAACGAAGACGGGACGATGGCGCGTCTGCCGGAACTCGAGGTTTTTGCCGAAAAGCACGATCTTAAAATAATTTCGGTGGCCGATCTTGTCCGCTACCGGATCGAAAAGGAATCGCTCGTCGAAAAAGTTTGCGAAACGGATCTGCCGACCGACCACGGCAGATTCAAAGCGACAATTTACAAAAACATTATCAACGGCGAAACTCACGTCGCTCTGACGATGGGCGATGTTTCTTCGGAAGATGAACCCGTTCTTGTCCGCGTGCAGACCGAAAACATAACCTTTGCGATGTTCGGCTCGCACCTCGGCGAAGCCTCGCTGGCAATGAAAAGTTCCTTAAAGAAAATCTCCGCCGCCGGGCGGGGCGTGATCCTTTATTTACGGCAGAGCGAACATAATCTCGATCTGATTCATCAATTAGAAACTTACGCTCTGATGCAGGAGAAAGATATTGATTTTCAAACGGCGAGACGCGAAACGGGTTATGGAAGTTTCCGCGATTACGGCATCGGAGCTCAGATCCTCTATGATCTGGGCGTCAGAAAAATACGGCTTTTGACGAATCATCCGCCGCACGTCAACGCGATCGAGGCTTTTAATCTGGAGATCGTCGAGGTCGAACCGCTTTAGAAATCGGGTAAGAGATGATCCACAGATGGACACGGATAAACTCAGATGATTTTTAATGGGTTGTTGATTTTAAATAAAAGAATTCATTTAATAAATACAAATCATTTCAAAAAATCAAACCAAATTCGTGGTTAGCTGTGTGAATCCGTGGATAAATAAATAAATGAAAATATTTGTTAGATAATTTTTTTCAAATTAGTTTATAATATTCAAAATCATTTTAGACTTTGCTCTCCTCAGGAAGTTAAATGTCGGAAGAAAAAACTGAAAAGCAACCGGACGAAGTCGAACAAGAAGCCGAACCTCAGGAAAATTCGGCCGAACAAAATGCTTCTCCCGGAAAGAAACGCCGCCGATTTTTCACGCGGCGAAACGGTCTTATTGCGTTGGTTTTGGTCTCGGCTCTGGGGGTTTCGCTTCTTTTACTCGTCACGGTTTCCTACCGCTACGGCGTTTTCGATACATATATCAAAGAGCAGTTCCGGGCGGCACTTGCCGATATGGGTATAGTCTTTGCGGCGGATGAGTTCAGCGTAACGGTCAATCCTCTCCAGTTAACGCTCAAGAACGCGACCTTCAACAACAAAAAAAACGGCGATAAGGTTTTCCGCATCGGTCATGCCCGAATCGGTATGACCGTCACCGATCTCTATCAACTGCAGTTTGAACGCAACATTGACGTGACGACGACCGATCTCTACGACGTCGAGGCGTGGGTGATGTTCGATGAGGATGGAAATTCAAATTTTGAAGGCATCGAACTGACGACGCCGGAGAGAACCATCAAGTTTAATTATGCTTCGACGAATTTTTCGCTCCACGACGGCGTCATCCATTTCGGCGAAGCGACGCGGAAAATTTCCGGCAATGCGGAAAACGTCAGATTCTTTCTGCAACCGATCGCTCAGACGTCGGCTGAAGAAGTTCTGCGTTATAAATTCGATTTTACTTCGACAAAATCCAATTTTACTTATGACAAAAGCAAGGTCGAACCGATCGACATTCGGGCCACCGGCATTGCCAATCGCGAACGGGCCGAAATTACCGAGTTAAAACTGACCTCGCCGCTCGGCGAATCAACTTTGAGCGGCACGCTGGAAAATTACGAATCGCCGAAATACGACCTGAAAATAAAATCAACCGTTGATCTCACTCAAACCTCGAGCGTTTTTCCTCTGGGGACAAGGATCGTCGGTATCGGGAATTTTGAAGGAACGGTGACGGGCGAAGGCGAAAATTACAAGATCATCGGCGAAGTTACGTCCGATTCACTGGCGGCTTCGAACATCCGTCTGCAGGCGTTGAAAGTCAATGCGACCGTGGACGGCGAAGGTTCGATGTATACCGCCAACGGCAAAGCCATCGCCGAATTGCTCACGTTTGAAGATTTCCGCATCGAATTTCCACAGCTGATCGGCACCATTCGCGGCACGGGAACAGATTTCAAATGGTTCGGCGAACTCGAAGCGGCCGCCGCCAAATCGCCTCTGGGAACGATCGGCGGGCTTTATATCAACGATGCGTTTGCCGAATATAAAGACAATAAACTGATCGCCACGCTCGGAAACTTCAGGGCGAGAAGATTTTCCAACAATGACGTCAATCTCGAATCCATCCAAACGCGGAATATCAGAATCGTTTCGGCAAACGGCGAAACGGACGCGATCGTTCCGAATGCGACCGCCAGCAAACTGGATGTCGTCGGGGCGACGCTTGAAGGGATCAATGTCAGCGATGCGAAGGTCAAAAACCGCAACGGCGAAACGAATGTGACGGCGGGAACTGTCCGTGCCGGAAATGTCGAAACCGAGCAGGCCAAACTCGGCGACGTCACGGCCAAAAATGTCACTGTCAATAACCGGCAGGGCACGACCGATGTTACGGCCGACAGCGTCCGGGCTGAAAACGTGCAGACAAAAGACGCCCGCATCAAAGGCGTCACGGCGAGCGGCGTCACGGTGCAGAACCGCGGCCGGTCAACGAACGTCGTTGCCAAAAATGTGCAGACCGACGGTGTTGATACGGACGCGGCGAAGATCGGGAACGCCAATGCTTCGAACGTCAATGTCAGGATCGAAGGCGACACGACGAATGTTACTTCGGATGTTGTGAAGATCGCCACCGTCCGAACCGACGCGGCTATTCTTGGAAATTTAAACATCGCCGGAGTTCGCCTGACCGTCCGCCGCGGCCGGATCGAAGGCCGGACGAACGATTTCAACGCGGGCGATGTCGTTTTGACAAAAAACTCCGCACTACCGGCGGGCGGAAAGCTCGAAAATGTCGCGGTTGAAAAACCCGTCTTTGTGCTCGAACCGTCGGGTCGCTACCGGGCGAGTCTGGATATGAGTCTCGGCGGCGGCGTCTTGGGAAGCGTTACGCTCGGCAAGGCACGAGCCCAGGTCGTTGCCGAAAACGATCAGGTTTCGCTCAACGATCTGACCGCCGATGTGATGGACGGCAACATCAACGGCAATGCGGCGATCGCTCTCAGTAACAGCCGGCGTTCGGACATCAAACTCGATTTTACGAATCTCGAATTATCAAAACTTCTCGCCTTGCAGGGCGGCCGGGTCATTCCGATCGAAGGAAAGACGAACGGCCGGGTTGATCTCAATTTTGCCGGAACGAATTTCCGGCGGGCGAGCGGTTTTCTGACCGCCGATATCGAGGCCAACGCCGGAACTGCGGAACGCGGCTTTATTCCCCTGACGGGAAATCTATCGGCGACGGCGACCGACGGACTTTTTAATGTTGATGTCGCCCGTCTGAACACGGAAAAAAGTTCGTTCAACGCGACCGGACAATTCGACCTGAGCGGAAACGATTCGAATCTGAACGTCGCCTTAAATTCGAGCGATGCTTCGGAGATCGAAAGAATTATCAAGGTTTTGAATTTCTCGCCTGAACTCGAACAGCAACTCGAAACATACAAGGCGGAATTTGCCGGCAATCTTGCCTTTAACGGGAATTTGCGGGGCAATATCAGCGAGCCTTTTATCGAGGGGCGGGCTTCGCTCGATACGCTTATCTTACGCGGCCGGGAGGTCGGTTCTCTGGTGACAAATATTTCGGTGACGCCGACCGAGATCCAATTACGCGAAGGCGTTTTGCAGGAACGCGGAGGTGGCGGAAATATCGCCTTTAACGTGACCGTTCCGAGTGTCGGAGCAAACAATATTTCGGTTGATGCAAAACTGACCGATGTCAATACGGGCAATCTTTTATCGGCTCTGCCGGTCAGTTCTCTGCCGGACTTTTTAAAGGATTTGAAGGCGAGGGCATCGGGCGATCTTGATCTGACGGGTCTGCCGAACAATATGCAGGGCGAAGCTAATATCACCGCCCGCGACGGTTCGGTCAACGGGCAAACCTTCGATAACCTGGAAGCGAGAGCGGTTTTTAGCGGCAGTCTGATCAATATCGAAAAATTCGACGCGACATTCGGGACAGGCACTTTAACCGCCAAAGGTTTCTACCGCACCGATACGACTGAGTTTGATTTTGATGTCACCGCGGCAAATATTCCGGCCGAACGGATCGCCGCGTTTTTCCCAAACAACGATGGCCTTCCCGACATCGAGGGAAATCTGAATCTGACGGCCGAAGCGACCGGTTTTAGTTCCGATACGACGACCTTTAACGTCAATTTTGAAGGCACCGGGCAAAATGTCGTCGTCAATGATTATTCATTCGGCAACGTCAATTTTGAAGGCAAAACGGTCAACCGCGTTTTGCAGGCGAGTCTGACGACGCGG
>JBGTRS010000007.1:0-26408 GCA_041940665.1 Pyrinomonadaceae bacterium
GGCGAGAGCGGTCAGCGTCAGTATTTCTCCGTTTTGATCTTGAACCTTCCGGCGGTTTGTCAGAGCTTCGCTAAAGTTAGCCAGAGCTTCGGAATAATCGGCGGCAAAATACCGCGCATAGCCGAGTGCCTGAAGACCGAACGCCATATAACGGAGCATCTTTAATTTGCGGAATAGTTCTACCGACTCCTCCAGTACGATAATCGCACCGTAATACTCACCTAAATTTGTGTAGGCAACCGCTTCGCCCCGCAGCCCGTGACCGAGCATAAAGTCATTACCCAGTCGTCTGGAACCGGTTGAAGTTTCCGCAAAGGACAAAGCGGCTTTTTCATACTCGCCTTCATTTATGTAGGTCCAGCCGAGCCCGTAATAAGCCACCGTCACTTCATAATCGTCGCCGAGTTCTGTAAAAAGTTCGATGGCTTCTTGGAATTTCCTAATTGAGTCTTTTCGTTTGGCGGAGTCTTCACTAAAACTAAGCGAATCGGCTATAGATACTGTTTTCTCGGCATACATCCTTTTGAAGTCCGTATCCACCGGCTGGGAAAAAGGTTTGAGTTCTATAACATAACCGTTTTCGATCTCCACCCAGTTTCCGGAAATAAGCTTTACTGTGTAGATGCCTGTTTCCGGCAGGACAAAAGTTATGTTTTCCGGTCCCAGCAGAGTGTTTGCCCGCTCTGCGAAAGTAAGCGTTTGACCGGAAGGCGAGATCAGGTAGGCGACGACATCGGTGCCCTTTTGTTCAATCGCCAAATGCAGGCATTTCCCGGCTTCGCCTTTGAATGTGTAAAGATGAGTTTCCTTTTTGCCCATCTTACGGGCAACGGGTTTATTCACAAAAATTTCAACGGGTTCATCCGTTCCTTCACTGGAAGAACGCAGTTCGATTTTTTCTCTCTCGTTTTCTGCAAAAATCGGTAGACCGGCGGCATATGAAGTATTGACAATTTCGCCGAAAAACAAAAAGATCAACCACACTGCCGTAGTTGATGCAGCTTTCAAAATCATGTTTTTTTGACAGTTCGGCAACCGCATTTTTATTTTAGAATTTTTACATCAAAGCAATCCGGAATTTCATCACCCGTTTTCAAACAGATCTTGCCGGCAGGTTTATTTATACTCCTCAAATCAAAATCTTCGAGATTTAATGTCCCGTTTTTTGCAACTGTTCGACGCTCAAGCAAAATATTCCCGAAAGCGTCCGTTATTCTCACAAGATACTGACCTGCCGGATAACCACCGGGAAGTTTCACTTTCAAATTCAATTTTCGCCCGGGCAGGGTTACCCGACTAATTTCGGAATTATTTGATTTATTCCTTAAGACCTTGTTTTCATCTAAAACAAGACTGATCGTTTCTTTATCAGTTTTATCAATAACTGGCGGAGTTTCCGGCTTGGTCTTTGATGAGGATTTAATTTTTTGAGAACTATTGGAATTACTGCCGGGTAATAAAATCTTTGAGTTCGGGGCGGAACTTTGCGGTTCGGATTTTTTTTCTGCCGCATTACTTTCATTTTCCGGCACTTCGTTCCCAGGCTGACTATCCGGTTTTTTTTCACTGGTTTCAGCGATCTCAAGAGCGTTATTTGAATTGACGGGTTTTATGTCTTTTGCCAGATCATCTTTCTGACCCGGCTCGAATCGCCAAAATGAAAAAATCATTAAAGCAAAAATAACACCCGCCGCCACCCCGACCGCAGCGAATCTGACCATCGGCAGGCTAAAAATTCGAGTCCAATTCCGGTCATTGACCGTGCCGGACGTTTTATTCGCTAACGCTTCCCGGTAATTAGTAAAGCACTCCGGACAATCAAAAAGGTGGCTTCTTAACTTTTCATCTGGCAATGCGTCCGAATCTATAATTTTATGGATCGAATCTTTCGATAAACATTGATGCCGGTCCGAGAGCGGCTCTTTATCGGCATAGATATCTTCCGCCGCCGCCAGAAAATTTTCGGCAAAATGAAGCTCGCCTGGCGAAACGCCTGTATCTTCTTTCCGGTTCTTTTTGTCTTCGTTCATAAATCGGTTGCCGGTTACTTATACCGAAGTATCCTTTTATATAAGAGTTGCCGAAATGTGCAAACCGCATCAAAAGATTTGCTTTTATATGTCCCCTGCTATTTTTTTCAGATTCCGGCTGAATTTCATTCTGATGCTATTCTCAGCCGGACCGTATTTCGGTACCAGATCCTTGTATTTATAGCCCAGTGCCAAATATTCATAAACGTCACGCGTCCATTTATCCATCTTCGATACGATCTCCTCCATCAAAATACGCCGGCACACCCGATCTTCCTCAGAGCGGGCATTGCCCTGCAGAAACGAACTCAGAGTTTCAAAATATTTTTCCTCAAGCTCCCGATGGCGTTCATTTTTCTTTGCTTCGGCGAGTAAAAGATTGCGAAAAGAAATCCAAAGATATGAGCGAAGATGTTTTATTTCCGTTTCACCGGATTTGTATTTTAAGGAGACTTTGGCGGCGGCTTGCATCAGAAGCCTTTGACCTTCGTGTTCATCACCGAGAATTTTTATAGACAAACTTCTACAGTAATGCCAGATTAGTTCGGCTTCGCGCAACACTTCAGCACCGATTTCGCCAAACTCGTCTTCATAAGAAACGGGAGAATTTACAAGCATATATAATCAAATCTGAATATTCAGCAGAGTCTTATGTTATTCGGTGCAAAAATAACATAAAAAATAAATTATTCCTACTATTTTTATGTCACAATATGTCCGCTTTAAATAACTTCAGACACCTGATTGAGGTCATCTACACTTTAACGAAATGATTACTATCAGGCACAGGTTTGGTCAGTAAAGACAAAACGCGCAATTGAATTAAATTTATTTCTCTTTACAATTTATTTTCTCGCTTACGTTCAAAATCTTTGGGAATGGATCCATGTTATTTGGATTATATGGGTAACACTCCGGTATTAGGTTTTTGAGATTAAATGACTCAGGAACTTCCATAGCCGTAACTAATGGTCCGCGAAAGATTTTTTGGAAGACTTTTTCCCGGAGCTGGGGATCAGCCCAAAGCGTAAAGCCGTTCTCACGCCCGTATCTTCGTTTTTCTAATGGTCTGTTATCTACAACCCCATTTCTCCTTAAATAAGGCGGAGCGTATTCACTCCACTGGTGATTCCCGTCGATAGAACGAACTGCTCCAATCAAAATATTTAAGTTGTCTTCCTTAAAAAACACTCCCGATTCAGGATAATTATCACGTATCAGTTGGTTTAACTGTTCCGGAGAAAGAAGAGTCAGTTTTGAAAGGACAATAGAGTTATATACAGCATGAAATTTATCAGGATCAAAAAATTCTCTCTCGACTTTTATGTCGCCTTCGATAATACTCATATCCTTTTTGACGCGCTCTGCGATATCCGGTATCAACAGTAAATTTTTTCCCGTTTTATCTTCACTGAATATGTTATTGAGCTGCTTATCATTGATGTTTGGGTAATAAATGAGTTTTAAAAACTCTTCCGCTTGTTTGCTTAGAAAAATTCGGGCTAGAAAGATATTTGCTCTTTTTTTCAGTTTATCAACTTTTTCATCTATGTATTTATTCAGTTTGACCAACCACCTGATTCCCCATAATTTTTTTATTTTTTCAACTTCTTCTTGATATCTGGTTACTATTTTTTCAAGGGGCGTAGGAAGAAAATATTTTGCATAGTTATCTCTCCATTCATATATGGGAATCATAATATCTGAATCCTCAACAAGTGCTACTCCCACCTTGCCGCTCATGTTAATATACTCAGTTATCGCCTCATCAACATTGTCCAGCCATTGTTCAAGATCACGCTGAAGTTTTGCAGATTTATTTTCCAAATCTGCAATGTCTTCATTTATTTTATTAATACGTTTTTGTTGTTTCGCTTTTAATGAATTTGTTTTTTTAAGGTCTGATTCAGCTTTCTTCAGATCTTGCTGAGCTTTCTTATTTTTATTATCCGAAATTTGCTGTTTAAGTGTTGATATTTTCTCTTCTAATTTCTCGATGTCTGTATCAAGAGAATCAATTTTCGTCTTTTCAGTGAGTTTAATTTTTTTAAGATTTTCAATATCTTCAGTAGAACTCTGAGAAGATGTCTTTATAAGATCCTCTATCTCCTTTTTATATTCCGTCATAAACAAAATATGCCCGGTAAAAGATAGCAGATTCTTATCCTTGTACTGTTTTAAAACCTCGGGATTTAATACAAGAGATTTTTTAACATCTTCAGCAGGAACATCCAGTATTGAATCAACGTTTTGATCTGTTATTGAAGGAGTATATTTTGCAATGAAAGATCCAAGCGCAAAGTGTCGCGCTTCTTCAATAGCGAATTGCCGACGACCTTTAGTTCCCGGAGCGCATTCTATACTTTTACAATCAAGGATTTCAAAAATATCTCCCGCGTACGTATTGACATATGTATGAGCGAAAATATCACTTGCAGCATGACCTAAGTACCCATAGGCAAATGACTTCATTCTGGAATTATCTTTTGAACTGATAAGCAGCATTTTTAACCAGTCATCAGATTGCCATGCAGTATCATTTTGCGGATTCCCGGGATGAACGGTCATTTGCCCGACCACTATATCCGGGAATGTATCAGGTCCGACAAATCCCATCCGGTATTCATTCTGGTAGTTTTTTAAGGCATTAACAACATCACTATCAACCAAATACTCTTTACCGTTTATGCTCACTTTGCCATCAGGGAGCACATCATTAAGAACTTGTTGGGCTATCCAAACATGCGTTTTAGGTTTAAAAGCCAGAGTAGTTACTGGCTGAAATAATAGTATTGTTAAAAAAAAAGTCAGAATTATCTTAACTAGTTTCATTATTTATGAGCTCCTGGATACATTTTTTTCGGTGTTTTAGATGTAAGCATTAAAATGTGATCAATTATCGACTCGTAATTATCATTGAAAATCAAGATTTCTTATCAATAAAAGAACCAACTATGGGAATTACAGTGCTGAAATTAATTTCAGCACTGTAATCGGAAATTTGCTATGTCTTGGAATTTTTGTAACACAGACTTACTGAAATTCAGGAATCTTCAGCGGTATTCCATAACCGGTCAACGCGAAATTACCAACTTTAATTAGAGCATTCCACCATTTTTTCCTATTAGCGTCATTACCCGAAGAAACATATTTTTCATAAGTATCTTTTACGCTCGGATCATCAACATTAACACCGCTTAACACCTCCCTGGAGATTCGAGCCTTGGCTCTTGTTTCATCAATTCTATTGCTTTTCAATTCAGTTCTTATGTCATCCAGAATAATTTTGACAGCAGCTTGATTAAGAATATCAAAATCCGCACTCCATATTTCCTTATTCAAAGCGGCTCCATTTTCTTTTGCTTTCACAATTAATCTAACTGGAATTGTTTTTTGTTTCTTCATCTCATCTTCTAACTGATCTAAAGAAACTCTGATTGTAAAAGAACATTCTTTGGAGGCATTACAGTTTTCGGGGAAAGTTCCGGCAGTTCCCGAAGCTGACCCATCCGCTCTGATATAGGCGAGTTCGGGTTTGCTGGATTCTATATCTCCCTTCAGCTTATATTTTAATTTTAAGCTGTTATTTTCTATATAAAACTTTGGAACTGATTCCAATTCAGGAGACGTATTTTTGTTTATCGTGAAAGACTTAGTTCCCGAGAGAAGTACGTTAGCCGCACTCATACCTTCAAATGAAAGCGTATTTGCTCCCGGACGTAAATTTGCCGGATTGATAGTGATTGTTCTTTGGTTTGTTACGTTGCCGGAAAGGTTTATAGGGTCTCCATTTAATTTAGCCTCTAACGTTTTTATGGTGTCCGACATTGTTATAACTTTAACTATATTTTGAGAGGAGGTAATTTCAGTAAGTTCCTTAAAGTCTTTTGGCTGAAATGGATTAATTTCATAATCATTTTTCGGATTTGACCTCCAAACACAAGACGATGAAGATATATCAGTTGGAGCGGCGCAGCTTGCTAATCCTTTTAAGTTAAATCTTAATCCTTGGACGACAAGAGGCTCTACTATTATTTTGTATTTGGTGTCAGTGGCAAATCTTTCACTATTCAACATAACCCGATTAGGTATCTGATTTTTATCCAGAAGAGTTTCTTTTTCAGCAATTATGTCTGTATTATCTGAGTCGCTAACTACCTTTACTTTTACTCCTAAAGATGTATTACCAGAACTTATAGGCACTATTACTACGTTGCGGTTATTCTTAGTCCAAATCGGCTCGCTCAGATTCAGTTCTAATGTTTGAATTCCTATCGGATCGGGGCGGCGGTCCGTATACAAAATGCTGGTGAATTTTTCGCTTCCCGTAACATCTGTAGATACTTTATAACTGAAACGTTCCCAGTTTCTCGGTAAATTCCAAGGATTAGTTGCCGAAATACTATTAGAATTTGTAATAGGAAGTCGAAAAATAATGTAGTCAGGGCGGTTAGGATCATCTATTCTCAAAGCACTTCTTCCGGCTAGAGGAATTTCTGTTAAAGCATTATTGACTGTTTGAGATACAGTAAGCACTTGTAACTGTATTCTCTGGCGCAAATCATCAACTTTGATGTCAGATTTTGAATCCACTAAAGGTCGGACCTCGATTTCAATATAATCTAATCCACCATCTGTAATGGGGTAACTTCTAGTAGAACCGCCCAATGGATTATCTTTATTGACTTGTCCTGCTACAAGCATTTGAAAAGATAAAATTAGAAAAAGGAAAAGAGATATTTTCTTCATAATTTATACTCCATACTAATTTGATTGTTTTTAACCGAGACTGCACGTCCCGGACAGTTTTATGGCTTAGGGAAATATAAGTAATCAGAAAAAGCTGTTGATTAGAAGAATTCCAAAGCCTCTATTTGTAATGACAAATAAGTAAAAAATCTTACAAATTGTCTTTAATCTGTTAGGTATTGCTTTTAGGTGAACAAATGTTAAACCTATTACTTATTTTTTGCAAGGTTTTTTAAGAAGATGTTTTACATAGATGGTCAAAAATTTTTTGAAAGGTATATAATCTGAATTTCACAAAACAAAATAGTAATTAATTTCTAAATTTTCTTCCTTTTATTTTTCACAGTAAAATTACGTTTACTAGATGCCAAGTGTAGAAAATCAAAATAAATTAATGAGAAATCGGAATAAATATTTAGCTAAAGGTTCTCGTCTGTTTGAGCGTGTATGCGAGATTCTGGAAGAGTCAAAATCAAATATTGCCCGCAGCATCAATACGGAAATGGTACGCGCCTACTGGCTGATCGGTCAGGCGATTGTCGAAGATGAACAACACGGTGAGGTGCGCGCCGATTACGGGAAACAAATTATCGAATCATTGGCGGAGCGTTTGAAAGTTGAGGGACTGAAAGGTTTTCAATCCCGTAATCTGTGGCGAATGCGCGATTTTTATTTGAAGTTTCCAAATATGAACGCACTGCGTTCAGAATTAAGCTGGACACATTATCGTTTGCTTTTGAAGGTTGAATCAGATGCTGCACGCGAGTTTTATGAAACCGAAAGCGTGGCAGGAAACTGGTCAACGCGCGAACTTGAACGGCAGATAAATTCTCATTTCTTTGAACGTACGGGAGCATCTGTCGAAAAACGGAAAATGCTCAAGCAAGGCAGATCATCCGAAGACAAATACCATCCGCAAGATTTCGTAAAAGACCCTTTCATTTTAGAATTCTTAAATTTAAAAGACGCGCCGCATTTGACCGAATTGGATATCGAACAGGGACTGCTCGATCACCTTCAGGAATTTCTTCTTGAATTCGGCAAAGGCTTCTCGTTTGTCGCCCGGCAGAAACGCATCACGATTGACGGCGACCATTTTTATATTGATCTGGTCTTTTACAATCGTTTGCTTCGCTGCTTTGTTTTAATCGATCTGAAAATCGGAAAACTTACTCATCAGGACATCGGACAAATGCAGCTTTACGCGAATTATTACACGCGCGAGATGCTTGAGGAGTGGGAAAATCCGACGATCGGAATTCTGCTGTGCGCTGACAAGAACGATGCGGTTGTCCGTTACACGCTACCTGAAAACGAAAAACAGATCTTCGCTTCAAACTACAAGCTTTATCTCCCGACTGAAGATGAAATCTTAGAGGAAATCAAAAGCGAACAGGAAAAACTGCGGCTTCTTGATTCGATCGAGTAATTCATATGAAAAAAGAACCTTTTTTCTTAAGCCGCGAAGCTCTATATATAAAGGTTTGGGAAACGCCGACCGTGAAGCTCGCCAAAGAGTTTGGCATATCTGACGTGGCAATCTCAAAGATGTGTAAAAAGCTTGAGATTCCGAAACCGCCGCCCGGTTACTGGCGAAAACTAGAAACAGGTGAGAAAAAGAAGATTCCGCCGTTAAGCAAGCCGGACGAGAAAACTCAGTCCGGCGTTTGGATTTATCCGAAATCGGAAGAGCACACATTGGAGTTTCAAGAGAAATATAAAAAGCAAACTCTTTTGGCAAAAGAGAAAATCGCCGAAAAATTAAATGCTGAAACTTTGCCGGAAATCAAGGTTGCCAGCTCACTCTATAAACCGCATCCTTTAATTGTCCAAACGAAGAAAGCATTCTCCAAAAGAGAAGTTGACAGTTATGGTGCTCTGATGGGGGCATGGCGAGAAGACCGGCTTAATCTCAGAATCTCCCGCCAAAACTTTCAGCGTGCTCTTCTGATTATGGATGCTCTAATCAAAGCACTGGAAAAAACGGGGGCGAAAATTACGATTGGAAAAGATAATCAAGAACAAAGAAGAACCAAAGTTCAAATTGATGAAATCGAGCTGAAAATTTCATTGCGGGAGGATTTCAAACGATTCGAGCGCGAAACTTCAGCCGAAGAAAAGAAAAACCGTTACGGCTATGACAAATACTATTACGAACCGAGCGGAAATTTCACTTTCACGGCGGAAGGCGTTTACGGTATCAGCCGCAACTGGCGTGACGGCAAAAGTTCCCGCATAGAAGATCAACTTAATAACATCGTTTTCGGTATATTCCGATTGGCTGAAGAATGTCGTCAAGAAGAAAACGAACGAAAAAACAAAAAGCGGCGTGAATTAGAAAACGCCATTAATTATGAAAAACGAAAGATCATTCAAAAGAAGGAACTCGAACGCCGGGAGTTTCTGGAAACATTATCAGCACAATGGCGAAAGAGCCGCGACCTGCTCGATTTTTTAGAAGAGTTTGAAGCCAAATTGATGGAAGAAAAAGGCGAACCTAATGAAGGCAGCGACGAAGCGCAATTACTCAAATGGGCGTACAACCATGCCGCGCAGATCAATCCCATTTTGAACGGTCAAACGGACGAGTTAATGAAACAATTCAAACGACGCTTTGACGAACCGGAAGAAGACGACTCTTATGAGTACTCAAATTTGTTATGGAAGCTGAAATTACTTTAATCAAAAAATCCTTAAAAGTATAACAATTAGTGCAGAGATAAAGACTAAAGATAATATTTCGCCCCAAGTGATATTGATAACTGAAGGAGTTCATTCTTTTCAAAAAAACAATCTCGTCTTAGGAAAAAATATTTTTCCGATTGGTAACAGCAAGGTCGGGGCGGCTCACGGCTAGATCTTTAGCTTCTGCGGAGTAAAGAAGTTTGGCTGGCGTTTGATCAAGACTTTAATCGAACGAAAAAATTAAACAGGCAATAAAAAATTTCTGCTTCTTTTTGAAAACTCGAAAGAACATATAAAGGATATAAAGATCCTTATCTGGGATCGAAAGACAAACGGCATAGATGAAGCACTCCAGCCGGACCGAAAATATCAGTCCTTCACTGCAGCCGAATGGAATCAAACATTCAAATGAAACGGACAACTTTCATCCGGCTCAACCCGATCTGTGACAGATAAGAAACTCAGCCAACCGGCACGATATCAATCAGAGGCATAGCCCATTCAGACAAAACGAACTGCCAAACGACAACGAGCAGGAACATGTCAACAGATCCAAACTCAGACCCGATACAGCCGACACATCAAATTGTTAGAACTGACGGAATAAAAGCCGTAAAAACACAAAATCAGTCAGGAATATACTTGGTTCTAGTATTTATGGGGTATATAAATGCTTTACCCAATTTGTTTAATCAAAATGGTTTACGGTTTTCATTATGAAATCATACTATTTTTTATTAAAAAATGAGCCGTATGTTGAATAACACCGTTTTTTTGTCGAATATTCAGGTAAAAGCAATTGGTTGTTTCTTAATATTTTACTTTTGAAAAGCATGTTTGTTCAGTTAATCTCGTAAGAATCTTTGTGGTTTTGCGACAATAGATAGATAACAAATTCGATTTATGAATCAAAAAAATGTCGAATAACTAGATTTCACTCTCCGACTTTTTGACGAGTCAAATGATTTCACTCTCTATTTTTTTGACGAGTTAAAGTTTTTGACTCATCAATTTTATGAAGAGTGAATGCATTTGAATAGAGTAAAAATTACTCACTTTAAAGCTTTATTACGATCAAAAATTAACTTGTTAACATAATTATCGAAACAATTTTTTCTAGATAGGCAAAGAAAAGTGACTTAATATTTTCCGCTGTTTTATGTTCAAGAAAGGGGTGATCTTAATTTTACTTGATAATTTTTGAGTGGAACTAACGCTTCAAAAGTTCAATTAATTTTGAAATTTCAGTGCGCGAAAATCTTTTTTTAATGAATTTAGCAAATGAGAAAACGTCTAACTGCAACTGGATTTTTTCTTTTCTAAAGCCCGCTTTGATCATTGCGCGGTTTACGGAAATACTGCCTGAAAGCACTTCTCGATGAAGATCGGGACGCTTCCGGCGCAGACGGTCAAGACCGTATTGAGCACTGTTTCCGGTTGCCGGCTTTTCAAATTTGACATTATCAAACTTGAAATTTTCACTTCTGCGGTTGCCTCCGTGCGATCTTTGGCATGAGACTTTTGCTAAAAGTTCAAGCGTTAGAACATCATCGCGGCAGAGTTTTTTGAGTGTCGCAAGGTCGCATCCGAGTCCTTCCGGAGGTTTAGCTCGGACAAAATCCGTAAAATTTGTGAAAGTAGTTTCGTTTTCTCCTTGCGAGTTTTTCCTTTCGCACCACAATTCTTCGACAATAACCCGCTTTAATAGTTCCGGCACATCCGCAAGCCCTGCGCCAGCATCAACGATTGCCGAACGCAGGCAGTCAACTATGCGGTCGCTTTTCGGATGGTGAGTTAGTGAGTATTTATACGGCATCGCAAAATTAATTTCTATTGGTTCGATAATGTTCGGCGATTTCGTTTTCCAGCCAATTAAGTTTGTCTTCGAGTTCCTTTTCGGTTGCTGTTCTATTCGGTTTGCCATTCATTTCCTCAATCCACCGGCGGTGGACGGCATCATATTCACTTCCGGTGAAATGAGCAAGACGATTAGCGAGTCGGTTGATTTTCTTTCTGAGATCATCCTTTCTTTCCGATTTGAGCAGAAATTGACTGCGCGTTTTCTTTTCAATACTTTTCGCACCGTCAATTGTAAAATCGGTAAAGCCACTTTTAGTGTCAGGTTGTTTTGGACTAATATCGGCGGCATAGTCAATCGTGTTTGATGAACTTTCCGATGCTCTTTTAATGATCGCGGCAACTTGCGCCGGTGGCAGTTTAACGCCTAGTTCGCGACCGATTAATTCAGCCTGAACTAGTTCGTAATTTGAAAAACGAGAACCATCAAAGACGATATCGTGCGGTACCGCTTCCGAAGAAAGTGGAACTATAAATTGCCGCCGCATGATTTGTATAACATTGCCCGCCGGATTGTTTGGAGTCTGCGAAGCATCATTTGGGACATGAGAAAAATCTTGCGAACCTTCGGAATCCGGCATATTCTGATAATCGATTTCGGATTGTTCGCTTAAAGTAGTATCTTTACCAGAAAAATTTCGCTCGCTGCCGTCATTGCAATTCGAGTTATTTACTTGTATGTCAGAAGATAATTGAACGCTGGCGACCGGAATCATTGAGGCGGGTTTTTCAGCTTTAATTGTCTCCGGCAGATAATGTTCGCGTTCTTCTTTGATGGCGAGCGCGTAACCGACTAATGTTTCGTCTGCCGGAAGATACAATGCCGCGCTTTGTTCTTCGATTCCCGGAATCGAACGCAAAAGGCGACCGACTGCCTGCCGAAAGAAAAGTTCGCTCAGAACGGTCGTCGCATAAACGCCAACTCGAAGGCGTGGAATATCAACTCCTTCCGAAACCATTTTGACGGCGACTATCCATCGCTGGTAATTATTTGCTTTCGCAAAATTTTGAATCATCCGCGATGAATTTTCTTCATCTGAAATAGCTATAACCGCTTTTTCGTTGGTTATAACTTTGAGCAGCGAGGCTATTTTTCTCGCATGATACTGGTCAATAGCAATCACGAGTCCGGCGGCATTACCATGCCCTTCAAGACGGATATTGGTCAGGCGATTGTCAGCCTCGCGCAAAACCTCGCGCAGCCAGTCGCCGTCCGCATCGAGCGCGGCACGAAGCCGTTCCGCCGTTTTTATGCGCGGAAGAGATTCAAGCAGAGAGCAGTCCATCCGTTCGCCGCTGCCTCTTACCCATGAAACGTTTCCTTCTACAGTCGGAAAATATATCGGACGGCACACACCGTCAATCAGAGCATCCCCGTATCCATAAACAAAATCCGCAACGCTCCGGCGTTCTTTATACGTTACGAATGGAATGGGATTATTATCGTTGCGAAAAGGCGTTCCGGAAAGCGCGAGCCGGTAAGCGGCATTACCGAAAGCGACCCGCAGTTTTTCTCCCCAATCTAAGCCGTCACCCGCGTGATGAATCTCATCGAAAATGACAAAAGTTTTGCGTCTACAGTTTAGGTCATACAGATCGGGCGCGTAACTGACCTGCTGGTATGTTACGGCAACACCGAAATAATCCGACGCTTCACGACCGCCCGCATTCGTCCAATCGGGATCAATATCGATTCCGCGCCGTGCCGCGCTTTCCGCCCATTGTCTTTTCAAATGTTCGGTTGGCGCAACGATGACGATTCTTTCGACTTTACCGTCGGCTAGATGATCGTAGGCAAGCTTAAGCGCGAACTCTGTTTTGCCGCTGCCCGGAGTTCCGACCGCTAAAAAATCCTTTTTATTGAGCGCGTAAAAACGCCTGACGGCTTGCATCTGCCATTTTCTAAGCGGTCTTTTTTCATCCTAAATTCTAAGTGTTTTCATTTTTTACTTTTATTTTCCTCGTCTTTTACATCCGTTGTCTTATCAGATTTATTACTCTCGATTTGTTTACTACCTTTTGAAAGATTGCATTTTTGACATAGTGCCTGACCGTTTTTAAGATCAGTTTCGCCGCCTAAACTGAATGCTTGAATATGATCTCCATGCCATCCATCCTCGATTTCCTGCCCGCATATTTGGCAAATGCCGAAGGCGTGGAGAAATAAAATTACGCGCTCTGTTGAACTAAAAAATCTTTTCTTCCTCATTTAAATATATGTAACTTATGCTACTTGATAAGTAGTATGCTTACTAGCTTACTTAAATTTAACAACTATAAAATTTTCTGTCAATCAGTTTTTATACTATGTATATTTTTCTAATGAATTTTATTTACTTGATTTGATTGTGCGAAAAAGAGACAAAACATCTTCTTTAATTTGCTTGATTTGATTGTCGGTTAATTTTTCTTTGGAGATTTCTCTTATTAAACTACCAAATGAAGGATGTTCTTTGATATATAATTCTGCCTCTTCGCCAATTCTCCCTGCTTTGGACATTAATTCATCAAAACTAAGATTTAATTCGCTTTGTTCGCTCAACGCGCGTAGAACTTTTTCAGATGGAACCCGTCTGTCCTTTTCGATATCTGCTAAGTAAGGAAACTTTACCGAAATTTTAGCTGCCACGGCACGTAGACTCAAGCCTGAATTTTTTCGGGCTTCTGCAATAATTTCTCCAAGGCTTTTTTCGGATGAACTGCTTTTAGACATTTTAATTGCGTTCAGACATCATTATCTTTGAAAAAACAATAAATATTCAAATCAGCTACATAGCATTTATTATTTTTGATGCGTAGTATTCTTATCATTTGAATACAACAAATTTCAATACCTCATTCTAAAGAGATCCTTTTGCTTTTATAAGGTCAAATAAAAATTCGAGTCAATACATTATGCTCGCAAAAATTCAAAACGCTATTTTTGAAATCAATCTACCATAAATTTTTTTACCGCTTTCCTGATTTTTTTGCTATCATCTATAAGATTTTGTGTCAGATATGAATACCGAAAAATCACAAAACAACTACCAAAAATCCCGTAAACCGACTCGCGATGCTGAAGGTTCGATTGTCAAAAAAGTTGTAGAAAGGCGAACTGTTGGCAATAAAACACGCAAGGAAACTGTATTTTATGCCCGAGTTAGATATACCGATAACGAAGGGCGAAAGCGTGAGAAAAAACGGCGTGCCGACTCCTACAACGATGCGGTTATAAAACGCCGCGAGCTTCAAATCGAGATAAAGAATGAGCTTGTTGGGGAGCTGGAGAAAAAGGAAAAATCGAAAACCCTTTTCGAGTTACTCGATTACTACGAAAAAAAATACGTTAAAGAAGCGCAATACATTGACGGAAATAAAGTCTCCGGGCAGCGCGATCCGATTCGTAATTCGAGGCGGATGATCCGAAAATACAAAGAATTCTTCGGCGATATCGAACTTTCCGAGTTAAATTATTTTCTCCTCTCAAAATTCAAGGAGCACCTGGAGAACACTACTTATAAAGTCAAGAAAACTGAAATCAGACAGCTCAGCGAAAATGAAATCAAGAAGTTGCTGAAAGAAAATCCGAAAACCCGGCGACGAACCGAAAAAATTTATGTCGAGGAATCCAGAACCTATAAACCCGCTACCATCCACCGCTATCTTTCTCGTCTACGCCGAATTTTTTCCGTTGGAGTTCAAATTCAATGGATGCCGCACAACCCATTCAAGCATGGTGACGCGCTAATCTCGCCGGCAATTGAGGAAACAAGAACGCGCGTCTGTAGCTTTGAGGAAGAGGAAATGCTGCTTGCGGTCTGTACCGAACCGCGCGAGCATTTACGGGACATTATCATCTGCGCGATCGACACCTTTTTGCGGGAAAGCGAACTCTTCGGACTGACCGGAGCCGACATAGATTTTGACAAAGGCTACCTGACGGTCGTAAAAACCAACTCCAAAACCGGCAAGGAACGGCAAGTTCCGATGACGGATCGCGTCCGCCGGATTTTCAAAAACATCCTTCAAGAGTTTCCCGAAAGGCAGAGTTCTCCACTCTTCGGCATCCAAAGTGCTCGCAACTCTTGGGTTACAGCACTGGAAAAATCCGGCATAGAAGGTTTGCGATTTCACGACCTGCGGGCGACGGGAATCACCCGTGCACTCGATGCAGGTATTTCGGAAGCAATCGTCATGAAATTTTCCGGTCACGAAAAATTCGAGACTTTTCAAAAATATGTCAGAAGTGATGTCCGAATGATCCGGAATGCCGGAGAACTAATGAGCCGGTTCCGGGAAAATCAAAATAAGAAAGACGCATAAAATATGCCCCTAGTGATGCCCCTTAGCCGGGGTTCCCGACAGGTAATTCAGAGGTAAAAGCTCTTCACCAAGATTCTTAAAGTGCTGTAAAATAAGCCTGATTTTACTTGAAAAGTAACTATTAGGTAACTCTCTGATAGAAAAAGCCGAAGGACTGAAAATCCGCGTGTCGGCAGTTCGATTCTGTCCCAAGCCACCATAAACATTGAAGAAAAGCGCATCCGAAGATGCGCTTTTTCACGTTTGGTGTGTCGTTTGTGTGTTAAGATAATTTTTAATTTATTGTTTTGTTAAAAATCATAGCTTCAAGATGTTCGGTTGCTTCTTCTTGGATTGTCGGCAAAACGTGAGAATAAAAATTAGAATCGAATATCTATTATTTATGGCGATAGGTGATTCTTCCTTTTGTCAGGTCATACGGCGACATTTCAACGTCAACGCGGTCGCCTGCCAGGATTCTGATGCGGTGTCTTCTCATTCTCCCTGAGATCGTCGCTCTGACGGTGTGGTCGCTGTCGTTTATCTTTACTTCAAAAAAAGCGTTCGGCTGTTTTTCAACAACTACGCCTGCTACTTGTATTAAATCTTCTTTCATATAAATTCCTTTAATTTTGCCGGAAACTATTTGACCGGACTTGTTTCGGTGTTTTTAACTTATCTCTTTTATCGAGTCAAAACAGATTTACGGTCGGCTGCGAATAATCGGTTTTCCTGACGCTCAACAATTTCGAGAGCGGCTGTCAGTAACAAAAAGTGAACCCGCTCTCGAACTTATCCGAAATAAAAACCGTTTTGACGAGCGCATCGAAAAAGCGATGCAAAAGAGATCGAAAAAGCGATGCAAAAGAGAAGGACTAACTTTTATACAGGATGCGTTTCCGGCTGTGTCTGTTGCAAATTATATCGGTTTGGACATCAGAGCAGTTCAAGTCAATGCAAAATTTGCCCGATTGCTTAATTTTCCGGTTTTAATTTTACGGCGGTTCCGTAGGCGAGGATTTCGGACGAGCCGCTCATGATCGAACTCGTCGTAAAACGCAGATTGACGACCGCGTCGGCATCGAGTTTTAAGGCTTCTTCGACCAGCCGGCTGATCGCCGTGTGGCGCGCTTCGGTCAGCATTTCCGTGTAGCTTTTGATCTCGCCGCCGACGATCGTTTTAAAACCCGCCATAATATCTCGTCCGACGTGCTTTGACTGAACGACGTTTCCCGTAACCACGCCGAGTATTTCTTCTATTTCTCTGCCCGGCACGTCGGGAGTATTGGTATAAATCATCTTTTTTCTCATCACTGAACTTATTCTCCCGTCAATCAATAAAAATTTATCAAACCTGAAATTTACTTACCGCACATCTTCCCGCTCGATGCCTTCGATCTCCATAATCAAATCCGCGCCGTAGCATTTTGCCGGAGTTTGAAATCCGGCGCAAAAATTTCCCGCCAGGATTTTTTCCGCGATATTCAGCGCGGTCAGCGCGGTCAGCGTGTAGCCTTCCATCGCCTGCATTCGCGCCTCCGCTTTGTTTCCTTCTTTGTCGGAGGCTTCGCCCCAGAGATAGGTTTTGCCTCTGGCGCGTTCTTCGTCCGTCGGACCGCCGGCGGGAATTTGTCTGAGAGCGAAATTTTTTATGAAATCGATTGACATCAGCCAGCCGGTATAGCGCGTTAGCCTGAGCATCTGCAGATTCGATTCGGGCAGAACCGTGTAAACTTCGATATTCGGAATTCCGGTCGAATAGAACGCGGTCGCCACATCGCCCCACGGGATCGTTACGCCTTTTTCGATCGAATCGCCGAAATCAATGTCGCGCGTTTTCCACGCCGCCGGAACATTTGTGATCGTCCCGTCGCGGCGGATCGCGCCGCCTTTGCCGAGATTCATCGTCATCGTCGTTTGCGTGCCGTGCGAGATTTTTCCCAGACCGTAAAAGGCGAGCGTCAGTTTATCCGCGCTCGGCAGACGATTCTTCAGATGCCGCGCGAGACAATCCGACGGCACGACATCGAAACCGACACCGGGCAGGATCATTATTCCGGCATCTTTCGCCTTGCGGTCGCGCGCCGCCAGTGCTTCAAAAACGGAAATCTCGCCCGTGATGTCCGTGTAGTGCCGCCGTGTCCGAAGACACGCCTCGACCATCTGTTCGGAAGTCAGCGAAAATGGTCCGGCACAGTGCAGAACGAATTCGGTTTCGAGCAGAGCCGCGTCCAATTTCGCGGTTTCTTCGAGCGCGAATACGCGATGCGGCATCGCGTATTTTTCCGCCAACGTCTTGATCTTCGCCTCGTTTCTTCCCGCCAAAAGCGGCTTTAAACCTCTTTCGGCGGCAAAGCGCGTAATCAGTTCGCCCGTGTAGCCGTTCGCGCCGTAGAGCAAAAATGTTTTTTCCATAGTTGAGTTGAAATTATAGCAAAGAAACCCGAAGGAAATTAGAATTGAAACGTATAAAAGCGGATTGACCGCGACAAAAAAAGGCAAATTCAGATTGCCGTCGTTAGATAAGGTTTAAGTATTCCTGGCGAACATCATCATTTTTCGTTTCGGGATTGGCGAGTTTAGCCTGTAGTTGCTCTAAGTTTTTTATCTTATTTTGAACATCTTCCGGTTTTTTCGTTTTGTCGAGACAGAGGCTGACAAACAGCAATGTGAGCAGTGCCGTTAGAAGAGAAGATCCCGCACTCAAATCTATTCTTAACCAATCAGATATGCTCTCGGCTTCCATCTTCAAAATATAGATCGTAATAACGCTGAACAAAATAGCAGATATTAAAATGACGAACGGCATCGTTCCGCTTTTTTTGTCGAGGTATAAACCGGGAAATAATAAGAGGGACAAAACCGCTAAAACGGTTAATGCCGCGCCTAAATCTATTCTCACCTCACGAGTCATATTTGCGTAACTCATCTTTAAGACGAAAAACGTAGTGACGCTAAACAAAATCGTGAAAGCCAAAAGAGAAATTTTCAATCTATTCCATAGAAAAGCTTTCTTTATTAACTCATTTTTCTTACCAATAATTAAATTTTTAATCTCAGCCTTCTCTTGTTTGTCTTTATCCGAATTTTTTAGTTCTTGAATTTTATTATTGATCGTTTCTATTTCCTGCTTAAAGGTTTCATCAGTAACAGAATTATCGGTTTTCTCGCCCCGTTGAATGTATAAATTTGAAAATGTTTCTAATCTCGCAGTCCTGTAAGATAATTCGTTGATCCTGGTTACTAAATCCATAAATGTAGCCATAACAATCTAATCCTCGCTTGTCATAGAATCTTTATCGCCCTTTTGAGAATCCTTTTTGCCCGCTACGCGCTGTAACACATTATCTTTGTCATGATAGAGGACTTGTCTTGCAAATTTGTTCCATAATTGTATCTCATCCTCGACGGTTTCCGTTTCGGGCAATCTGATTTGCTCGCGTAAATCGGGCAGATATAAATCATACGACGCCTTTACAAAATCACCCCACAAGACAGCCGCTCCGGTAGATCTGACCGATGCTAAGTAAGCAAATATAAGAACGGCTATCGGAAACCACGCCATTCTCAACTCTTGCGTAAAGAAAACCATAGCCGCATAACCGATAAGTAAGATATAGCTAAGCAGCCGAAAGTTCATCCACATATCAACCTGCGATCTGGCGGAGCTTATCATTTCGCGAAAATCTTTAGGAATGACGGCTAATAAACGCACCCATGAAACTATCGCGTCCAGACCATACATTTGTTCCGGGTAATCTTCAAATGCTCTGACCGCATTGCCGAAAGCCGTCGGCAGCACGCGGGAGCGGTTCGGCGGATAACGGTCGGCGGCGCGTTGGTGAAGGTCAATTCTTTGGGCGTTTATTTTAGCAACCTCTTCCTCATCCCCCAGTGATTGCGCTTTGGCGAGAGCGTCTCTTAATTGAAGTTTTTTTTCTTCTATCTGAAAAAATTTCCGTTTTTGAACGGGTTTCAGCAGTTTCAAAGGATTATAACTGCCATAACCTTCAAACAGCCTTAGTATCTTAAAATTTACCGAGAGCAAAAGAACGCCGATTACCCATGAAATTACGCCGATAATCGTCGCTCCTTTATACAGATCGTCGGTAATGGTTTTGGTTAAACTCGATTCAATATCAAAACCGGTCATTAATCCCAAACCAACCAGTACAAAAAGCAGTGCCGGCAGAAAAAAGGCAATGATAAAATTTCGGTCGAAAAAACCGGGTAATTCATTAAACATAAAAACCTAGTTATTTTTTTTCTAAATTAAATATCAAAATCAGTTCCCGAACCGCCGCCCGAAAATTTCGGCGGAATGCCCGAACCGCCGCCGCCGCGTCCTTCATCCATCATCTCATCAAAATCAGTTATCGAATCGCCGCCGAACCGTGATTCTGGCGCAATTCCGGGACTGCCGCCGCCGCGTCCTTCATCCATCGGAATTTCTATTTTCTGACCGGGATAAATTTTGTCGGGATCGTCGAGCTTGTCGCGGTTGGCTTCGAAAATCTTCTGCCAGCTCACGCCGTATTGCGAACCGATGCCGCTTAAAGTATCGCCCGACTGAACCGTGTAGGTTTTAGATTCATCACTGCCTTCCGGCGCGGAAATATTCAGGACGAGATCGCCCGAACGGTAATCGGGATCAATGCGGTTGTATTCGTCCCAGAGTTGTTGTTTCGCGCCCGCGCTTCCGGCAACGCCGTCAATATACAGCACGCCGTTTTCCTCGCGCGTGTTCAAACCGGAAACACCGAGTTGATTCGCCAGATCAATCAGCGATTGATATTTGTCTGCTACAGCCATTTGATTTTCCTCCTCTATACTATTTCAAAGATTTCTGTTTCCTTCGACTATTTCTTTTCCGTCAATTGATTTTTTACGGGGCGTTTGCCGGTTTCCTGTGCGATTCTGACGACTTCCGTCATTTTGTCTGCCGGAACTGTTCCGCGAAGCGTGATGTCGTCGGCTGTCGCTTCGACCGTTACATCCGAATAGCCTTTCTTGGCAAGCGCGTCTTTGACCGCCGCCTCCACATTCGCGTCTCTGACCGGCGGAGCCGTCGTCGGCGCGGTTGCCGTGCTGTTATTGGCGGTATTCGCGTTGGCGTTCGCCCTGTTGGTATTATCGCTGCCGCCGCATCCGGCAAGTCCGGCGACTGCCGCTAAACATATTATCGCTAATAATTTAACTTTCATTTTTTCCTCCTGAAAAATTAATATTCCGTTATGGTTAAGGCGAAAGATATTACGTCAAAATGATTACACGAATGTCTTTCGCCCAATTTTGATTGCAAACAATGTTTTTTGAAAATTACTCGTTTTATGAACCGTTTGTCAATTCCGAAAACCGAAAAGCTCAGTTGATTTTTACCGAAAAAACTTCTTCGGCAATTCTTTTGGCGACCTCGAAAGAGTTAAATTCGGGCTTGATAATAAAATGCCAATCAGCCAGACAATAAACTTTCTGTCTTTGCTCGAAAAGTCTTTTTGCCTGTCTTTTATCTCTGGCGAGAGGTCGTTCTTTTCTTGATTGGCGGATATTGAACCAGCAGTGTTCAAAACTCGATTCGAGCCAGACAGTCGTGCATTTGTGTTTTTTGATCAGTTTGCGGTTCTCTTCGATCGTCCACGCGCCGCCGCCGAGCGCGACGATCCGCGCATCGCTTTCGTTGAGAATTTTTAACAGGCAGGAGCTTTCGATCTCGCGGAAACGCGGCTCGCCGTCGTTAATCAAAATCTGGGCAATCGGGCGTTTTTCCTGCGCTTCGATAAAATAGTCGAGGTCAATTTTTTCGGTGTTGAGCAAGTAAGCCAGATGCCGCGCGACCGACGATTTGCCGACGCCCATAAATCCTGTCAAAACCACTCTTTTTTGAGAATTGTCCATTTAAGACTGTAAAAAAATCTGCCCGCGAATGACGGAAATAAAGCGCAAAAATATTCAGAAAAATTTAACTTTTAACGTGGGCAAATCTTAACTTATTTTACAATCTTTGCCAAAACCTCGAAAAATTCGGGAAATGAAACCTGCGCGCTTTCCGCGCCGGTTATTTCGGTCTCGCCCGTCGCAAACAGCGCGGCAACCGCAAACGCCATCGCAATCCGGTGATCGCCGAACGATTCGATCTTCGCGCCCTGTAGCTCTGATTTTTCAACCCGCAAACCATCAGGAAACTCTTCGACCGCGGCGTTCATTCTTTTCAGATTCTCGACCGTCGCTTTTATCCGGTCGGATTCTTTGAAGCGCAATTCTTCGGCATTTCTGATTTCCAGCCCGCCTTCGATCTGCGTTCCAAAAACCGCGAGAACCGGAACTTCGTCAATCAAATTGGCAATCATCTCTCCGCCGATCAAATTGTTCTTCGTTTTTATTTCAACTTTTCCAAAAACGCGAATATCTCCAAAAATTTCACCGCCGTTTTCTTTTTCGTTGGCTATCTCGATGTTCGCGCCGAATTTTTTCATAGCATCCAGGAAAGCCGTGCGCGTCCGGTTCAGACCAGCATTTTTTATCAAAAGATCGGAATTTTCCAGACACGCCGCCGCGACCGCGAAAAATGCCGCCGAAGAAATATCAGACGGAACGAAAAAATCCTTCGCTGACAAAACCGAATCGCCGGAAACCGAAACCCGATGCGCGAAATCTTCGCCGGAAACAAGAAAATCTTCCTCGATTTTCGCGCCCAGATTTTTAAGCATAATTTCCGTGTGATCTCTCGAAGTCGGACTTTGAGCTTTGGACTTTGGACTTTGGACTTTGGTGATTCCTTCAGCATTCATACCCGCAAGCAGAAGACACGATTTGACCTGCGCGCTGGCGACCGGCATTTCGTATTCGATAGCGGAAAGCGGATTTTTACCGCGAATTTTCAGCGGCAGACGGTTTTCGTTGGATTCTATCACCGCGCCCATTTTTTCGAGCGGCGTGATGACGCGCTTCATCGGACGGGCGGAAAGACTTTCATCGCCTGTCAAAACCGAGTCGAATTCTTGTCCCGCCAGCACGCCCGCCAACAGCCGGACGGTCGTCCCGCTGTTGCCGCAATCCAACTCCTTTACAGGTTTCCGAAATCCGTTTTTTCCGACCCCGTTGATGTAAACGGTCGAATTTTCCCGGACAATTTCAACGCCGAGATTTTTCAGGCAATCCAGAGTCGAAGCGCAATCGGCGGCAGTCGAAAAATTTTCGATCCTCGATTCGCCCTCCGCCAGAGCTGCGAAAATGGCGGCGCGGTGCGAAATTGATTTGTCGCCGGGAAGATTTATCGCCCCGAAAATGTGTTTGGCAGGTTTTATTTTCACAAAATTTATTTTAATTTTGAACTTTACTTGACACAAACCGTATTAAACCGATAACTTACAAAGAAAAACTTGTGCTGACTGAAAAAAAACTCAATTTACCAAGCAAAATCGAATCGGTCGAAAAAGCGGCATCCGAAGCGGAAAAGTTCGCGCGCGAATCGGGCTGCGGCGATGCCGAACTGTTTGCGATAGATATGGCGGTGCGCGAATCGGTCGCCAATGCCGTCAAACACGGCAATAAATTCGACGATGAAAAAAAAGTGGACGTTACTTTTTCCTGTTCGGAGGACGGATTTGAAGTAACCGTCCGCGATTACGGCGAGGGTTTTACGGTCAAAAACGTTCCCGATCCGACCGATCCCGAAAATCTCTTAAAGGCGAACGGTCGCGGTATTCTGTTTATGAACAATTTTATGGACGAGGTCGAATGGGAAAATCCGGCGGGCGGCGGGATGATCGTCAAAATGACGAAAAAGCGGTAAATCATTTTCGCCAAATGGACTTTTAAGTTTTATTCAACTACAATCTGCAATCAAAATTAATTTTAAAAAGAGGAGATAAAAATGGCTGAACTTAACATATCGGAACGTCAAGCAGGCGACGTAACAATTCTCGATCTGGACGGGAAAATCACTATCGGCGAAGGCAGTGTCGCGCTTCGCAACGCGATTCGCCGGCTTTTGGGCGAAGGCAAAAACAAAATTTTATTAAACCTGGGCAGCGTCGGCTACATTGATTCGAGCGGTATCGGCGAACTCGTTTCGAGTTTCACGGCGGTCAATAAAGAAAACGGACAGCTCAAACTTTTAAATCTGACGCAAAAAATTCAAGACCTTTTGGCGATCACGAAACTTTTGACGGTTTTCGATACCTTCGATGACGAAGGCGACGCGCTTGCCAGTTTCAATTAACAAATTTAAGAGATAAAATTAAACGGGATAAAGGATAGCTCGGCGTTATAAAATCCTTTATCCCATATTTTTTGAGAAAGCATCTTTCGCGCCCTGAATTTCATCTTTAGACAAGAAGAGCGAAACACTTGCCGGTAACAGGTAATTAAATCAATCCAAACCCTTTATTCCCCCGATTTTTTACCGGATTTCGGTATGGTTTTCGCTCTTCACAAAAAAATTTTAAAATTTCTTTAATAAAAATAATGAAAAAGCTTTTTTTCTTGATTTTAACAGCCGTTTTATTCAGCATAAATTTACAGGCGCAGACGCAGACGAGCGGTTTCGATCTTTCGAACTACGGCGTGCGGATCGAACCCGACAAGCGTCTGATCGCCGTGCTTGCCGCGCTCGAAGCCGCCGAAACGAGAACGCCCGCAGGCGAAAGTGTAAAGGTTATCAAAACCGATCTGTCGGCTCAGGGCGATGCGTTCCGGGAAAAATTAAAAGCCGATACCGCATCCGTTCCCGAAGATTTGCGTCTGAAACTCGGAATGTTCGTTTCGCAGTATAAAAGGCGAAATCCCGGAAAATCCGACACAGAGATTCTCTCGCCGTTTATTTCGATGGCATATACGCTTTCGCCCGTTCCCGATCTCGCCGAACCGATCAGAACGGCAAACTTGCCCGCCGATCTGCTCGACGTTCTGGATTTTTCGCCTTTGGTGCGCGAATTTTACCGCAGTGCGCGGTTCGGGGAAAAGATTGACGGCTATGCCAAAGAATATCAGGCGGCGGGCGACGCGATGCGACCTTCAGCCGTTTTGATGGTCAAACAGCTTCTCGATTATCTCAACACGCGCCCGCAGACTATCTACGGCGAAAAAGTGAAAACCGAAAGAGCCGTCGGCAAGGGCAAAACAAAAATCGCCAATACGGAAATCGTCGAACGCGAACGCCGCTTTTTTATCGTGCCGGAAATGTTCGCGCCGAAGGGAACGATCAATTTCCGAAATGTCGGCGACGAATATTACGCGATTGTTCCGCCCGGCACGAATCTGAGCGAATCGGATGTCCGGCGGGCGTTTCTGCAGTTTGTCGTTGACCCTCTGGTTTTGGCGAATGCGAAGGAAATAAACGGTTTCCGCGAGGGTATCAAAACCTTGCTCGACGAACGGCGCAAGGAAAAAGAAGATCTCTCGCCCGATATTTTTCTCGCCGTTTCGCGTTCGTTGATCGCGGCGATTGACGCGAAAGAAATCGAGCGTCGGAAAACCGAGATTGCCACCTTTGAGGCAAGAAGAAAAATTGACGCGGTTCAGGCGGTCGAAGAAAAAAGAAAAATTTCCGCCGCGCTTGCCGATTATAAAAGGGAATTAGCTGACGAAACTGCTCTGCGTCTGTCCGAAGCCTATGAAACCGGCGGCGTTCTGGCGTTTTATTTTGCCAAACAGCTTGAAGGGCTTGCCGATTCCGGTTTCGATATTTCCGGTTCTCTGCGCGATATTATTTTATCGCTCGTCCCGTCGGCTGAGTCGAACCGTTTGACGGAATTTGCTTCGGCACGCAAACGCGCGATACAGGCGCGAGAAGACGCGCGGATCAAGGCTCTGGCAGTCGTCGAAAATCCGGTGACGAAAAAATTGCAGGAGATCGAAACCGTCATCAAAGCCAAAAATTATCCGCAAGCCGAAACCGACCTGAAACTGCTGATGCGCGAAAATCCCGACGACCAGCCGCGAATTTATTACGCGCTCGGTCGCGTCGCCAGTCTTTCGGCAGAAGGCGTAACGGACGTGGAAGCGCGAAATAAGCGTCTGCTCGATGCTAAACTTTTTTACGAAAATGTTATCCGCACGAGAAATGAGAAAACCGATCCGGCTTTGATTTCTTTAAGTTATGTCGCTTTGGGACGCATTCACGAATTTTTCGGGGAAAGCGAATACGCCGTAAAAATCTACGAAGCGGCGATCAAGATAGGAAATCTGCCCGACAGCGGCTATGCGGCGGCGATGGCGGCAAGGGAAAGATTGTTGAAAGAAGATCAATAAAAAGCTGTTAAAAAATTTGTTTTCACAACCCGCCGTTTGAATAAACATCCGGCGGGTTTTAAAATGTTCAGGACACACGAAATATGCAAAATTTTGAACAACTTCTTTCCGATCTCGACCTGAAATTATTCGAGAAAATTCCGAGTCAATCAACCGATGAAGACAAACGCTCATTTCTCGCCGTCCAGCTTGCCGTCCGCGAACTTTTTGACGGTTATAAATATCTTGAGATCGGTTCTTACTTGGGCGGCAGCATCCAGCCGCATCTTCTGGACGAAAAATGCGCGAAGATCTATTCGATAGACAAACGTCCGCCGCAGCAGCCGGACGAGCGCGGGATTGATTACGTCTATCAAAACAATTCGACCGCCCGGATGATCGAACATTTGAAAAAAGTCGCGGTAGATAAATTGGATAAATTGGAAACGATTGACGGCGATACGCGGCAGCTGCAGTCTTATAGGATCGAGGACAAGATTCAGTTTTGTTTTATTGACGGCGAACACACCGACACTGCGGTAGTTTCCGATTTCAATTTCTGTCTCGATGTTC
>JBGTRS010000008.1:0-24918 GCA_041940665.1 Pyrinomonadaceae bacterium
AGAAAAAATAAAATACTTTCTTTACAAGAGTATCTTAAAAAAAATGATGATAACAAAATGTATAAATTCATCTTTCGTATTTCATACTCAATAAAACCTTAAAAACAGTCTGAATTTTCCAGTTCCGGCAAAAATTACTACTATCCAAACGGGTGGTGAAAATGATCTTGGAGAGGTCATAACATAAAAGCGGTTAGAACCCTGAAAGACAAAAAATGAATCGAGTTTTAAAGGAGGTTTGAAGTGTTATGCTGCTGCCGATGGATCAGTTGAAGACGATCATCTGCAATGATCCGCTCAAGTTTATCGAGAGAAACAGAAGTGCCGCTTTGAATTCTTATTTTTTCGTTACTCTGGAAACCTCCGGCGAAGAGTTTGAAGACGAACGGCGAAGGCGGTTTAAGAAATATCTGGTCGGATATATACAGGCGGCGGGTGGCGAGATTGAAGGAATTGCGGCCGCCGCCGGAAGGTTTTTTATCCTGATCGGATTGGAAAAATCCCGCGATTTTGAAGAATTTTTGTATGAGCTAAAACTTGTTTCAAAAATCTACGCCCGAAGGCGGCTCGGGTTGGAGAATTTTGAATGGCGGAAAGGCGAGGTTTCTGAAGTCGGTTTTTCGCAGATCGAAAGCATGAAAAGTCAAATCTGGCAAAGGACGCGGCCCGAAAAAAAAGAGAATTACAGGGCATTAGCCGCCGGAAAGTTTTAGAAAAAAAAGTAAAAAAAATCGGGAATGTCTGCTCTTTGAGAGGGCGGACTTTTTTTTGTTTTGGGGGAAATGTTTTACTAGCCGTATGGGCGGGGAAGCGGTCAGCAAAATTATGTATAAACGTCTCAGGTGAAAAAAAACGGATGGTGCCGATTTTCGGGAAAGCGAAAAGGCGGGAAATAAATCGTCAGTTTATTTTTTTTTTCGGGCAAGGGATTTCAAGCCGTTTTGGATAGATCGGCGGTTAAATTTTATCAATAAAAAAAGGAGCTATTTTACATTATGGACAGCAGATACACTTCGGCGATCGTCCGGATCGCCACGGAAGAAGCCACCCCGACACCGTACGGGAAGGTCAATGATGCCCGGTCAGAGCCGGGCGAAGGGCAGAACGTGCGGTTCGGTTGGCGGAGATTAAAGGAATATTTCGATGTCGCCTGTAAATTCACCGACCGCCATTGGAAGATTCCCGGTTATTTGGACGGCGTCAAGATCAAAAATAAGAGAATTCCCCAGCCCGGCCAGAGCGGGATTTCCTGGTGCGGCGTTTTCGCCACATACATCTGGATAAAATCGGGTGTGCCGGGAATCAGTTGGGAATTCGGTGTCGGTGTGCAGGGGCCGAACGTTAAAAAGATGGCGGGTTCGAAAGGAATCGCTCCGGGCGATATTGCCGTTCTCAAAGGCGGTCTCGTGCATCACTGCATCGTCAGCCGGTTTGACGGTGAAAAATCCATCGAGACGATCAACGGAAATTCCGATTTTCAAGGCATCACCATCAAGAAAAACAACCTGACCGAGATCAGTTATTACTATACGATGCAGGATGATTTCTATAATTTCCTGCAATCGCAGTATGGACAATAAAACAAGGTAAATTGAAACGGGCCGGGCCGGATAAAAAAAGCTTTGGTAAATCCGCTCCGTCCCGTTTTTTTAGCTGCTTTTCCCCAAAATACCGCATTCGAGGTTCTGTAAATTTTCGGATAACCATAAAAATCGTTTGCAACTTACCCGATAATAGTGCATCATACTTGCTTGTTAATCCTACTCTCGCACATCAACGGTGATGTGCCAGTCAGAATGAGTTCTACGACGGCGTTTTGGATAGTTCGAGAGTTGGCTGTTTATAACTACAGAAGCCGCTTTTTTTGAGAGCATCCGAAACCCGACTCTTCGCCGAGACAAACCGTTTCTCCGAGAACAATTCGATTCGAGGCTTCTTTTTTAAGTCCTGTGTATTTTCCAGGGGACCAAGGTTTAAGAAAAATTATGAAACTATATGTAGGAAATATTTCCTTCAGCACATCCGAAATGGATTTGGAAGAGATGTTCGGCGAAGTCGGCACGGTTGAATCGGCAAAAATCATTACCGACCGCGATACCGGACGTTCACGCGGATTCGGTTTTGTCGAGATGTCGTCCGAGGAAGAAGGTCAAAATGCGATCGCCGAATTCGACGGCAGAGAAGTTGACGGCAGACAATTGAAAGTAAATGAAGCCAAACCGCGTGAAGACCGCGGCGGCGGCGGCGGCGGAAGACGCGGCGGTGGTCGCGGCGGACGCGGCGGCGGCGGCGGCGGTTACGGCGGAAACCGTTGGTAAGTAACCGTCAACAAAAAAATAACAATTAATTCAAAAGTGTCTTTTCGCTTATGTTTTAAGATTCGAAAAGACACTTTTTTATGTGAGAAATACGAACTTATCGTTAAGGAAACGGTTTTCAAAAAAGAAAAGCCGTTGTTGTCAGATATAGACTTATAACGTGGTTAAATGCCCACTCGCTTAACGATTTGAAATTAAAATTATTAACAAAATTATAAGGAATATTATGACATTTTCAGATTTGGGATTGTATGAATCGCTCGTGCGTAAATGCGAATCCCTCGACTTTAACGAACCGACACCGATCCAGAAACAGGCGATCCCGGTTATCTTACAAGGTGCGGACCTGATCGGTTGTGCGGAAACGGGAACGGGTAAAACCGCCGCGTTTCTTCTGCCGACCATTCAAAAATTAACCAGACAAAAGAAAAACGGCGTCAAGGTTCTCGTTGTTGCCCCGACCCGCGAACTCGTTTCGCAGATCGAAAAGGCCTATATCGAATTTGCCGACAAGCAAATGCGGTGCGTTTCGATCATCGGCGGAGCGAGTATGAACCGGCAGATCAATGCTTTAAGACGCGGCGTGAACGTGGTTATCGCGACGCCCGGCCGGCTTCTCGATCACGTCAAACGCGGCACGATCAATCTATCGAAGGTCGAAACATTGATTCTCGATGAGGCCGACCGTATGCTCGATATGGGATTTTTGCCGGCGATCAAAGATATTTTACGGGCGATTCCGTCGGAAAACCGGCAAACCCTTCTGTTTTCGGCGACAATCTCCGATCAGATCAAAACGCTGGCTTATTCAATGATGAACGAGCCGAAAATGGTCGAGGTCAGCCGTCAGAACCGGACGGCGAGAACCGTTGATCAGACGGCTTATCCGGTGGCCGTGCATTCAAAAACCGCTCTGCTTTTGAACCTGCTGGAAACAAACGACTACGAAAAAGTACTCGTTTTTACCCGCACCAAACGCGGAGCCGACCGCATCACTCATATCTTGAAAAAACGCGATATGAACGCCGGCCGCATCCATTCGAACCGTTCGCAATCACAGCGTGAAAGGGCTTTGAAAAGTTTTCATAAGGGCAACACGCGGATTCTCGTGGCGACCGACATCGCTTCCCGCGGGATTGATGTTGATGCGGTTTCGCACGTCATCAATTACGATGTGCCGGAAGCTCCCGAGGATTACGTGCATCGCGTCGGACGCACGGGACGGGCCGGAAATACGGGGCAGGCAATCACGCTGGTGACGCCGAATGAAGAACTTGCTATGCGTGGGATCGAAAAACTGACCGAGCAAAAAGTCAAACGGATAGTTTTGCCCGATTTCGGCGGGACGGAAACGGTTTTGAGCGACGCCTATTCGAATGCAAAGAAATCGGGCGGTTTTGGAAGAAGAAGTTCGTCACGCTCATTTCGTTCACGAAGAGCAAGAAGAAGATAATCAGCAAAAGCAAATAGTAAAGCTTCCTTCGAGTTCGGTTCGAGGGACGTTTTTTTTGTCCGCAGTCAAAATAATTCTCAATTCGCACTAAATACTTGAAGTTTTCTTAACTTTAGTTGATTATTTACGCAGTTTTTCAAATCTGAAAATGTCAACTCAAGAGATCAAATGCGTTGGAATTGTCGTTAAGCCCAATCATCGGGAGGCCTGGGAAACGGCGTGCGAACTTTCCGAATGGTTCCGGGATTCGGGGTTGCGTGTGCTGGGCGGCCCGCGTCTCGAGGCGGAAGTTTGCGACATCGAAACGGCGGAAACGCAGGAATTCAAGGAACAGGCGGATCTGATCGTCGTGCTCGGCGGCGACGGCACGATGATCTCGGCGGCCCGTCTGACGGGAAGCCGCGAAATTCTGGTTTTGGGGATAAATTACGGAAGTCTCGGGTATCTGACGGAATTTCGCATCGAGGAAATGTATGATGCTCTCGATCTGATCTTTGAAGGAAATTACAAAGTTGATTCGCGGGTGATGCTCGATGCGGAACACTGGCGGGACGGCGAATGCCTCGCTACGGGTCGCGTCCTGAACGACGTCGTTATCAACAAGGCGGCACTCGCGAGAATTATCGAGATCGAGGTTGAATTAAACGAACAATACGTCAATTCCTTCCGTTCCGACGGTTTGATCGTTTCGACGCCGACGGGTTCGACCGCCTACAATCTTTCGGCCGGCGGGCCGATCGTCTATCCTTCGATGAATGCCGTCGTTCTCACGCCGATCTGTCCTTTTACGCTGACGAACCGCCCGATCGTCATGCCCGACAATGCCGAAATTTCCTTAAAACTCGTCAACAAAAGCGAAGATGTCGTCCTCACGCTCGACGGCCAGGTCGGTTACGATCTGAAGCCGCAGGACATCGTCAAGATCCGCAAATCGGCGACGACCTTCGATCTCGTCCAACCTCCGAACCGCAATTATTTCGATGTTTTGCGGAATAAACTGAAATGGGGACGTTAACGAAGATTTCAGTTTCCAAATTCAAGAAATAACAACAAAATAAAATTTAGGTGGGAAAAGAATACGATTATGGCTAATCAAGATAATAACAATCAGGAAAATAATCAGATTCCGCCGGATGAATACGAGCGTGAACTAACGACCGATCTGGATGACGAGACGCCCGATAAACCGAAGGGCATTCCGCTGCATACGAAGATTCTGATCGGTTTGGCCGTCGGCGTCATCGCCGGTTTGATCGTCAACTGGACGATCGGCGGAAAAGACCCGAACGTCTCCTGGGCGGTTGAGAATTTTACCCGGCCGATCGGACATTTGTTTTTGAATTTACTCCTGATGATCGTCGTTCCGCTCGTTTTTGCATCTTTGGTGGTCGGTGTGGCGGGAATCGGCGACATCCGCAAACTCGGACGGATCGGGGCCAAATCTTTCGGTTATACGCTGATCATTTCGGCAATTTCCGTAATTATCGGTCTCGGACTGGCGAATTTTATCCGTCCCGGCGAAAGGATCAGTCCCGAAGCCAAGGAAACGCTTCTCGCCGAATATGCGTCGGATGCCGATAAGAGTTTTTCAAGTGCGATAAATGTCGGTGCGGTTGCGACGGCTTACGCAAAGACGGCCGAGAAAAGTTCGCAGAGGATCAAAGAACTTGCCGAAACGGCCGAAACCGATAAACAGACGGCGATGGATTTTGCCGGTAAAACCGAGGTATTTTCAAACAAAGCGGATGAATTTGCCAAAAAAATCGCGGGTTCATTCGAACCGCTCGATAATTTTGCAAAGGAAGCCGATGCCATTACGGCAGAAGCCGATAAAGTTGCCAAACGCACGGACATTCTGGCGGTTGAAGCCGAAAAATTCTCCCGCGATACGAAAAAACTTATTTCGGATGTAAAAAGTGCGAAGTCTTCGGTCGAAACGCCGCTCATGTCGGTCGTTCAAACGATCGTTCCGCGAAACGTTTTTTATTCGATCGCCGGGCAAAGTCCGAATATGCTTCACATAATGTTTTTCGCTCTGATCGTCGGAATCGCGATAACGCTTCTGCCGGCCGGCGTAACCGATCCGTTCGTCGGATTTATGGATGCGGTTTTTCAGATCACCGCCAAGATCATTGATATTGTCATGAAGTTCGCTCCCTATGCCGTGGCGTGTCTTTTGTTCAATAACATCGCCCTGTTCGGTTTGGAACTTCTGCAATCCTTAGCGTGGTTTGTCTTTACGGTTCTGCTCGGGCTTTCGATCCATTTCTTCGGCACATATTCGCTTTCGGTCTATTTCCTGTCGGGGCTGAATCCGCTCGAATTTTTCAGACGTTTGTGGACAGTCATTCTGACGGCTTTTTCGACGAGTTCTTCAAACGCAACCCTGCCGACCGCACTGCGTGTTTCGGAAGAAAATTTGGGCGTTCCGAAAGACATCAACAGTTTTGTCCTGACCGTCGGAGCGACCGCCAACCAGAACGGAACGGCACTTTACGAGGGCGTCACGGTTCTGTTCCTATCCCAGCTTTACGGGCTTGAATTGACCGTGGGATTACAATTGATGATCGTTTATCTGGCAATTTTAGGCGGCATCGGCACGGCCGGAGTTCCGTCGGGTTCGATTCCGTTCATCATCGGAATTTTGGCAATGATCGGCGTTCCGCCCGCCCTGATCGCCATCATTATCGGCGTGGACAGACTGCTCGATATGTGCCGCACGACGCTCAATGTCGTCGGCGACGTGACGGCGGCCACCTACGTCGCCAAATCCGAAGGCTACGAGCTTTTAAAGAATGTCAAACCTTCAGAACTGGCTTGATGCGGTTTAAAAATTTGGCTCTTTGACAATTAGTGGTTAATTTTATTGAAAACTTGATGATTTTTCTTTGTAGCTTCGGCAGAAGCGGCAAGAAATCAGTCAGTGGTGAAGCGGAATGAAATGGAGCTTCAGCGTCTGGACAAGTTAAAAAAAAATATTCGCTGAAGGAGTGCAACTGGCTACTTTCTCAACCTGGCTTCGCCGTTAAAAACCAAAAAGAATCAAATCTAACCACTAATTGTCAAAGAGCCAAAAATCTTATGCTCTTTCGGGAGTTATCTGTTAGAATTGCTGAACATTGATTTGTTCGGCAATTTTTTTAACTTAAAAAAGATAATTTCAAGGAGGGAAGTAAAAAATGTTTCCGTTAGGTGATGATAATTCCGATATGGTGATAACGCCGTTTGTCAATTATGCGTTTATCGCCATAAATATTCTGGTTTTTGTGTTTTTGCAGGGGTTGGGCGGCAATGAGGCGTTCACTTACGCCTTTTCGCTCGTGCCGCAGGAGATAACGACGGGCGTCGATCTGGTCGGGGAAAAGGTTTTAAGGGTCGGCGAGCAGACCGCCGCGATCAATCATCAGGACACGCCTCTGCCCGTGTATTTCAATTTCCTGAGTTCGATGTTTATGCACGGCGACATCGCCCATATTTTCGGGAATATGCTCTTTTTGTGGATCTTCGGCGACAACATCGAAAATCTCATCGGACATTTCCGATACGCCGCCTTTTATATCGTCTGCGGATTTGCCGCCGCCATCGCCCAGATAATCATGGGACCCGATTCGATCATTCCGATGCTCGGTGCTTCCGGGGCGATCTCCGGCGTTTTGGGAGGTTATATGCTGCTTTTCCCGAAACAAAAAGTGCGTGCCCTGATCTTCCGTATGTATACGACCGTTCCGGCCTACGTCGCTCTCGGTTTATGGATCGGTTATCAGATAGTTTTAGGTTTCCTGACGCCTTCGGGAACCGGCGGAGTTGCCTACGCCGCCCATATCGGCGGATTCATCGCCGGCGTCGCTTTAATAAAAGTTTTCGCCATCGGCAAATCGCCGCGGGTGATGGAAAGAACGTAATACGTAGTTCGTAATACGTGATACGGAAAATTTAGGGTTTTAACAGTGCTTTTTACGAATTGCGTATCACGTATTACGAATTTAGAATTCAATCCATTCGGTCGGTATTTTGTGATGCGAGATCGTCACGCGGGTTTCGGCTTTAAAGAGCAGGTTACGTGATTGAATGGCTTGTTCGGCGGTTAATCTGCAAAGATGCGGTTCGTTGGCTTTTTGCGACAAATGGGTTAAAACGAGATCTCTGGCCGAGCCGTCAAAATCGTTCGTCAGCCAATCGGATAAAGCTTCGTTCGAGAGATGGCCGGTGTTCGAGGCGATTCTCTGTTTTAATTCCCAGCTGTAGATCGGACAGGTCATCAGCATATCGGTCGAATGATTCGATTCGATGACGATGGCATCACAATTCATCAATTTTTGCTTGATAAGCGTCGTAAAATAGCCGAAATCCATCAGGGTGGCGATTCTATGTCCGCGGTTTTTAGCCACGAAACCGAAATTGTCGGCCGCATCGTGCGGAACGCTGAATGGTTCGAAATCAATATCGCCGATGCGGAAATCCTGGCTCGATTCGATATGTTCGGTTCTCTCTTTCGTTAAGGTTTCCGCCCGCATCTTCGCTTCCTTTTCGCTCGTTTTGGAATTTTTCGGCTTCAGATAAGAGTCGAAGGTTTTTTCGGAAATAAAAACGGGGCATCTTAGCGTCTTGAGCAAAACCCTTAAGCCGCCCGCGTGGTCGGTGTGTTCGTGTGTGATGAGGATTCCGTCGAGTCGTTCAAAGTCTTCGCCGACTTCCGCAAGTCTCAAAAGCGTCTGTTTCGCACTTAAGCCCGCATCCACCAAAACTTTTGTTTTTTCGGTGGAAATTAAAACCGAATTGCCGGTCGAACCGCTTCCTAAAACTGTGATACGCATCGCTCTAGTGAATAGTAAATGGTGAATCGTGAATAGTAAATACCGAATTTCAGAAAATCATTCTATGCCGGTTAATTTACGGGCTGTTTCTGACTTCTGAAAAGAAATATCTATTCGCTGATCACTATTCACTTTTTACTGCTCTGTCTGCTGTCTAAATCGCTTAAAATAGTGTAAAATAAAGGTCATAAGTTAGAGAAATAATTTAACAAAGATAATAAAAACAATATAGAGGATAAAAAGTTTTGGCAGAAGCAAAAGGTAAAAAATCACAATACGGTGCAGATTCAATTACGGTTTTGGAGGGACGCGATGCGGTTCGCAAGCGTCCGGCGATGTATATCGGCTCGACCGGTGATCTCGGACTTCATCATCTCGTTTACGAGGTCGTCGATAATTCGGTTGACGAGGCTTTAGCAGGCTACTGCGACACGATCGAAGTGACGATCCATCTCGACAATTCCATCACGGTGGTTGATAACGGCCGCGGCATTCCCGTTGATATGCACAAAAAGGAAAAACGCTCGGCGGCGGAAGTCGTCATGACCGTCCTGCACGCGGGCGGGAAGTTCGATTCAAATTCCTACAAGGTTTCGGGCGGTCTGCACGGCGTCGGCGTTTCCTGCGTGAACTTTTTGAGCGAATGGCTCAAGTTGGAGATCTGGCGGGACGGCAAAACTTACGAACAGGAATATGACACGGGAATTCCGGTCGCCCCTTTGAAAGAAACCGGCAAGACGAAAAAACGCGGCACAAAGATCACCTTCAAACCCGACGGCGATATTTTCGACACGGAAATTTACAGTTTTGAAAAACTTTCCGAACGTCTCAGAGAAAAGGCATTTTTGAATAAAGGCATCCGTATTTTTATCACGGACGAACGCGGCGAGGAAGAGAAGAAACACGAGTTTTACTACAAGGGCGGCATCGCCGAATTCGTCAAGCATTTGAGCAAGAACCGTTCTCCGCTTCACGATAAACCGATCTATTTCGAACAGACGGGCGATGAATTCTCGTGCGAGATCGCGATCCAATACAATGATTCCTACGACGAGAAAGTTTATACCTTCGCCAACAATATCAATACGATCGACGGCGGAACGCATCTTTCCGGTTTTCGCGGGGCGTTAACCCGCGTCGTCAATAACTACGCCAAAAGTTCGGGACTTTTGAAAAATTTCAAGGGAACGCTTTCCGGCGACGACATCCGCGAAGGCATCATCGCCATCGTTTCGGTTAAAATTCCGCAGCCGCAGTTTGAAGGACAAACCAAAGGAAAGCTCAATTCGCCGGTCGAAGGCGAGGTCAGTTCGTTTCTTTACGAAAAACTGACTGATTACTTTGAAACAAATCCGTCCATCGCCAAACGCATCGTCGGCAAAGCGGTGGACGCGGCCCGGGCGAGAGAAGCCGCCCGAAAAGCCAGAGAGATCGTCCGCAAAAGTGCTCTGCAGAGTTCGACCCTGCCCGGCAAACTCGCCGATTGTCAGGAAAAAGACCCGGCTCTTTCGGAAATATATCTGGTCGAAGGCGACAGTGCCGGCGGCTGCTTTTTTGGTGAAACAGAGGTTGCTTTAGCCGATGGAAGACATCTAAATTTCTTTGAATTGATTAAAGAAGAACAGCAAGGAATACAGAATTTCTGCTACACGATTCGCAAAGATGGAAAGGTCGGCTTAGAGAAGATTAAAAATGTTCGCCGAACCAAACAAAATGCAGAAGTTATCAAAATCACCTTAGATAATGGCGAAAAGATTATTTGCACGCCCGACCATAAATTTATGCTTCGTGATGGAAGTTACAAAGAAGCCGATAAATTGAGCAATGAAGATTCTTTGATGCCGTTAAATCGTAAATTATCTGATAAAAATGAGAAAGGAATTACGATTGATGGTTATGAAATGGTTTGGGATGTGAAGTCTGAGAAATGGTTGTTCACGCACATTTTAGCGGATTGGTATAATCGTTGGAAAGGAGCATACCTTAAGGAAGATGGTGAACATTGTCATCACATTGATTTCAATAAACTCAATAATAATCCAACAAATATAATTCGTTTGTCAAAAGATATACATTTTGAAATACATCGTCGGCATATTTCAAAAACTTTACATCGCCCTGATGTTGTTGAGAAATTAACGAAATTAAAACAAACACCGGAATTTCGCAAAAAACAAAGCGAACGGATGAAACAACCCGAAACCCGTCAAATTCTTTCCAAACAAGCCAAACAGCAATGGCAAGATAAAGAATACAAAGAATATATGACGGCAAAATGGAAGGAGTTTTACGAATCGAATGCCGAATACCGCAAGATGAATCGGGAGCAATTGGATAAAGCTCAGAAAGAATATTGGGCAAATAAAGAAAACCGAATCGCTCAATCGGAAAGAACTCGTAAATATTATGAGAAAAATCCGCAAGCGAAAAAGGATTTATCAAACATTGCTAAAAAACAATGGAAAGATGAATCATTGCTTGAATGGCGACGTGAAGAAACTAAAAAGCAATGGACGGATGAATTTCGTGCAAAACGAAAAGCTACTTTAAATAAAACTTACTACAACAAAACAATTTCCGCCTTAAAACAAATCGAAATTGAAAATGGCGAAATTGATGTTGATGTTTATCAAAATCATCGTCTTGAAACAAAAGATAAATTTTTGCTTCGGTTTGATAAATTCTGCGAAAGATATTTTGAGGGCAGAGAAGACAAAGCGTTTGAAGCCGTTGAAAATTACAATCACAGGATTGTCAAAATCGAAAAGTTAGATGAAAAAATTGATGTTTATGATTTGGAAGTTCCCGGAACCCACAATTTTGCTTTAGCTTCGGGAATATTTGTTCACAATTCCGCCAAGCAAGGCCGCGACCGCCGGAATCAGGCCGTTTTGCCTTTGAAAGGTAAAATCTTGAACGTCGAAAAAGCCCGGTTTGACAAGATGCTCGGACACGGTGAAATTAAAGCTTTGATCACCGCGTTGGGAACAGGAATCGGCAAGGAAGATTTTGATATCGAAAAACTCCGGTATCACAAAATCGTTATTATGACCGATGCCGATGTTGATGGAAGCCATATCAGAACTTTGCTTCTGACATTTTTCTACCGGCAGATGCCCGAACTTGTCGAAGAAGGTCATATTTATATCGCTCAGCCGCCGCTTTATAAGGTCAAACGCGGAAAATCCGAGCAATATATTAAGGACGAAGCGGAAATGTTCGGCTATCTGATGGAACAGGCGACGAGCAACATCGAAGTTACGTCCAACGGCGAAAAGATCGGCGGCAAGACCTTGATGAAATACTTACAGCAAACGGTCGAATACAACCGTTTTTCATCGAAACTTGCCCGCCGTTTGGGCAATGACGAACGCTTGCGGGATGTTATCGTTGACGCTTTTTCGGGCAAAGACGGCGTTTTGAACCAGAAATACGTAACCATCCGGAAGGTCTTCGAAAATGAAGATCTGATGGCTCAGGTTGAGGGAATTATCGCCGATGCGGGGTACCGCACCGAACTTTTAACGGATGAAGAACACGGGCTTTCGGAAGTCGAGATTTCCTTTGAAAACGGCGGAAGCGTGATGTTCGATTGGAATATCGCGAGCTACATAGAGTTTCAAAAGAGCGTCGAACTGAAAGCCCACCTGGAAGAAAAGTTTCCTGCTCCTTTTACGATGACGAAAAAGGACGAAACGCTCGAAACCGGAGACCGCTTTGAACTTCTCGATGAGATCATCGGCGGAGCGAAAAAAGAGCTTTCCATTCAGCGTTACAAAGGTCTCGGCGAAATGAACCCCGATCAGCTCTGGGAAACGACGATGAATCCGGAAGGCCGTACGCTTCTTCAAGTCCGCATCGAGGATGCCATCGAAACCGATGAAATTTTCACGATCTTAATGGGCGATCAGGTCGAACCAAGACGCGAATTTATCGAAACGAACGCTCTTGAGGTCAAGAATCTGGATGTATAGAAGAGGAAAATAGAAAGCCGGAGCATTACTTATAAAAATCACCGGGCTTTTACAAAGGGATATTTTAATTGTGCCAGATAACCTTTCGGCATCGGTTCGCTGATGCCGTAGGTTTCCGGCATTTTTTCCTTTGGCAGATAGTATGTGCCGAACAATAGATCGAGAACGGGCAGTTGGCCGGCGAAGTTTTTGTTAAAGGCTTCGGTGTGATTGCTGTGATGCCAGTGGTGATAGGTGGGAGTCGTGATTATGCCGCGAAGGAATTTTAATTTGAAACGGGTATTGGAATGAATAAAGATCGCGTGCAGGGTGGCCAGAACGATGTATATACCGAACACTTCTTTGGTAAATCCAAGCACATAAAGCGGAACGAACGTCAAAGCCCGTGAAAAGATCTGATCAAGCGGATGAAGTCGGGCCGCCGCCAGCCAGTCCAGTTCTTCGGAACTGTGATGAACCGAATGAAACTTCCACAAAAATGGAACCGTGTGAGCCAGACGATGGGCGAAATATCCGCAAATATTGACGATCAAAACCGCTTCCAAAAACTGCAGCCAGAAAGGCTGCGAAGCGACCGCCGCCTGAAATTCCTGATTTACAACCCAGCTAAAAAGCACGGCGATGATGACGATTGCGATAAAACTTCCGATATCGGTCAAAAAACGATTAAAAAGAAAATGCAGAACATCCGTCCGGAAGCCTTTGCGGAAAATCTTCTTTTCCCGATGCAGTGCAAAGATTCTTTCGATCGGTGTAAACACAACAAACAGAATAAAAAGAGCGACTATCTGACCGATAAAAACTTTCATATATCAAAACTTCCTATTTCAAACTCGTAAATTAAGACGGTTTGGCGTGAAGAAAAGTTCAAATTTTGAAATCTTGCACCTTTATTCACAAGGTGAGATAATTTTTTTGGAAAAGCATTTATAGGAGAACATGAAAAATGTCAGCAGTTTTGGAAGCAGTTCGACCGATTGAAGATTATCTGGTTATGTCAGACGAAGAGATCGCTGAAAGGATCGAAGCGGCAAAAGAAGAGTTAGGCTCGCGGGTGGTGATCTTAGGTCATCATTATCAACGCGAGGATGTCGTCCGGCACGCCGATCTCAAGGGTGATTCGTATCAGCTTTCGGTTTTGGCTTCTGAAACCGATGCCGAATATATCGTTTTCTGCGGGGTCCATTTTATGGCGGAATCGGCGGATATTTTGGGAAAACCCGAACAGGTCGTTATTCTGCCCGATATGGGAGCGGGCTGTTCGATGGCGGATATGGCGACGATCGAGCAGGTTGAAGATGCCTGGGAACAGCTCGGGGAGATCGGTGTTCTGGAAAACAAGGTCGCTCCGATCACTTATATGAATTCTTCCGCCGCAATTAAAGCTTTTTGCGGACGCAACGAAGGCGTTGTCTGCACTTCTTCGAACGCCACGAAACTTTTCGACATATACTTAAAAAACTACGACAAGATGTTTTTCTTTCCCGATCAGCATTTGGGCAGAAACACCGGAGCAAAATTCGGCATTCCCTTGGATAAAATGGTCGTCTGGAATCCGCACGAAGATTTGGGCGGCAATACGGAAGAAGATTTGCACGAGGCGAAACTCATTTTATGGCGTGGGCATTGTTCGGTTCACGGACGTTTCAAGGATTGGCACGTTGATAAGATCCGCGAAGACGTGCCGGGCGTCAACGTGCTCGTTCATCCCGAATGTCTCTATGAAGTCGTCCAAAAGTCGGATTATAACGGCTCGACTAGCTACATCATCAAAACCGTCGAAGAAGCCCCGGCGGGAACAAAATGGGCGATCGGCACGGAAGTAAATCTCGTTAATCGCATCGCGAAGGATAATCCCGATAAGGAAATTCATCTGCTCGCCCCCGACCTTTGTATGTGTGCGACGATGTATCGCATCTCGCCGCAATCTCTCGCCTGGTCATTGGAAAATCTCGCGGAAGGCAATATCGTCAATGAGATAAAAGTTGACGGCGAAACTAAAGAACTCGCTCTCGTAGCTTTAGACCGTATGATTTCAATGACGGAAAAGTAATTGGTGATTAGTAATTGGTAATTGGTTCTTTTGTAATTTGCCCACAGGATTATGAGAGACTTTAGACAATTAAGGGTTTGGGAAGCATCGCATAAAATAACGCTTGATATTTACGAATTTACTAAGAACTTTCCCAAAGAAGAATTGTTTGGATTAACGAGTCAAATGCGTCGTTCAGCCGGTTCGATTCCGACAAACATTGCCGAAGGTTGCGGACGTGATTCAAATAAGGATTATTCCAGATTTCTACAAATCGCGATGGGTTCTGCTTATGAATTAGATTATCAATTACTATTAGCCAAAGATTTGGGCTACATAAATACTTCCAAATATGAAGAAATAAATGCTAAACTTGATAGTGTGAAGCGGCAACTTGCCTCTCTAATTCAAAAAGTCCGCAAAGCAATTTAAAAATTCGTGAATTTTAAGCGAAATACCAATTATTACCAATCACCAATGACCTAAACAAAATGGCAGAATTAGAAGACAAATTACCCGAAAATGTAAGCGGAAAATATTACGTTGACGATCAATGCATCGATTGCGACGTCTGCCGCGATACTTCGCCTCGCAACTTCACCCGCGACGACGAAAACGGTTATTCATTCGTCTGGAAACAACCCGAAACTCCCGAAGAAGAAGAACTCTGCGAAGAGGCTCTGATGGCCTGTCCGGTTGAGGCGATCGGCGATGACGGGGAATAAATTTCAAAAGTTAAAAGTAAATAGCCAAAAGAAGTTCGATTCGATGATCGAACTTTTCGTTTTTTTTACTAAAATTACGCAAAGTGATTTAACTGTGAATATTTCATAACCTATCATTTTATTTCATTTTAGTTGTTAATAACTCATTTTGCAGTCGGCGAAGCTGACGACAGATTTTAGCCCCAAGTGTAGCGAAGCGAAACTTGGGGTAAGGTTGAACATCACGACAAAGCCCTTGCACAAGGGCGGCAGATAGATGTCTGCCGCAGTCTTCAACAGCTTTAATCCTGGTTGAAAAATCAAACCTACGGCTGACGCCGCAGGCTATTATCTGAGGTCATCTTCGATGACTACGGAAAAACAATAAAACTGTCAAGTAGAATAGCCGGAAATAAAACAACTTAATATATTTACAATTCTTTATTCCGGTTTTAAATCACGATCTTTATCCAATCATCTTCAACGACGACTTCGTATGCTTCGATCGAACAGCTGGATTTGGTGAAGCATTCGCCACTGCGGACGTCGAAACGCCAGCCGTGGAAATCGCATTCGACGATGTTGCCGTAAGTTCTTGAATCTGCCAAAGGATAGCCTTTATGCGGACAGAAATTTTCGATGGCGTGATAATTTCCGTTGATATTAAAAAGAGCAACTTCCGAGCCGTCTTTGAGTTGGACGGTGGCACCGCGGCCTTCGGGCAGAGCTCCGACCCGGCCGACCTTGACCTTTTCACCCGTGCGTTTCGGTTTGAGTTTGTTTTCTTTGTATTTTCCCATTGTTCGATTTTAGGTTTTGGATTTTAGATTTTGGATTGATTTAATGATTTTAATAATTTCCTTAAACTGAAAACATTCAAGCAATGAAAAAAAATCCAAAATCTAAAATCTAAAATCCAAAATCGTTTGGCTTTATTATTTTATCTTAAAAAGACTATAATAAAAATTATCAAAAACAGAGAATTTACAAAATGAGCGAAATAAGTGCAAACGCGAAATCGAGAATCAAATGCCGCGAGATCATGTCGAAAAACGTTTCGGCCGCCCGTCGGGAAACTTCCTTAAAGGATGTGGCTGTGATCTTAAAAGACGGCGACATCGGGATTCTGCCGATCGTTGAAGAAGACACGCATAAACTCATCGGACTCATCACCGACCGCGACATCGTCGTGCGGGCGGTCGCCGACGGCAAAAATGTAACGGAAACAAGCGTCGGCGAAATTATGACGACGGAACTTTTTACGGCAAAACCCGATGATTTTGCTTTTGAAGCGGTGCGGCTGATGGGCGATAAACAGGTTCGCCGCATTCCGATCGTTGATGACGAAGGCGTTTTGCAGGGCATCGTTTCGATGGCGGACATCGCCCTTGAAATGGAAGACGAACGCGAAATCGCTGAAACCTTGGAAGAAATATCGAGCGGTAAAGCATTTTGGAGCAAGTAAAAAACTGATAAGTGATAACTGAAAAGTGATAATAAAAACAATTAACTTATCACCTATTACCTATCACCTATCACCTAAATAATATGGCAAAATCAATGAATCGTTATTTTCAGTTTATCGCTTCGGCGAAAGATGCCCAGCCTTCGGGGCGGCTTTGGTATCCGGCGGCGGATGTTTATGAAACGTCGGACGGCTGGCTCGTCAAGGTCGAATTGGCGGGAGTTTCGGCCGATGACATCCAGATAGATATACAGGGCGATCATCTGTATATCGCCGGTTGCCGCAAGGATCGAACCTGTGCGGCGGGAATTTCCTATCAGCAGATGGAAATAACCTACTCGCATTTTGAAAAGACTCTGAAATTTCCTGCATCCATCGAGCGTGCCAAACTCGAATACAATTTTGAGAACGGTTTGTTGATGATCTATCTGGTCAAAGAGAAAGATTCGGGTAAATAGCAAAAATTGCCAGGGAAGGAAAAATAAGTTTATGGCTGAAAATACGGAAAACAAGGAAAATCAAGAGATTCATGAACAGCAAACACGACCATTAAAGCCTCTGCCGGTTGAAAAGGCGATTCTGCCTTTGCAGAATACGACGCTTTTTCCGCAGACGGTCGTGCCGCTGGCGGTCGGGCGGGAACGTTCGATCAAGGCGACGGAGTTTGCCCTTTCGACGGAGGAAAAATTGATCGGCTGTATCACGGTCAAGACGGAAAACGTCAACGGCAACGAGGCGAAGCCGTCCGATCTGTTTGAGATCGGCACGGTCGTCAACATCAAACGGATGATGCGGGCCGAGGGCGTGATGCAATTAGTTGTGCAGGGAACGGATCGTTTTCGCGTCGTCGAATGGACGCAGGAAGAGCCGTTTTTGAAGGCGAAGATCGAGATTCTGCCGGAACTAAAGGTTGAAAACGCCGATGAGGTCGAGGCTTTGAAACGCAATTTGCAGAATCTCATCCAGCAGGCGTTGGCGATGCTTCCGCAGGTTCCGCCCGAAGTGCGGATGGCGGTGATGGGACAGAACGATCCCGTGCAGATGTCGTATTTTCTCGGTTCGGTGCTCGATCTCGGCGAAGAAACCGAACAGAAAATGCTCGAGGCGGAAACGGTTGATGATCTTTTGAGTCTTTCGCACGGGGCGTTGGCGAAGGAAGTCGAAATTATGAACATCCGCTCGAAAATCGCCAGCGAAGCTCAATCCGAAATGGACAAAGCTCAACGCGATTATATCTTGCGTCAGCAGATGAAGGCGATTCAAAAGGAACTCGGCGAAGACGAAACGGGCGAAAAGGCGGAAGCCGAACAACTCCGCGAAAGATTGGAGCAAGCCGATCTGCCCGAGCATGTTTTCAAGGAAGCCGATAGAGAGTTGCGGCGGATGGAACAACTTCCGCAGTCGGCCCCGGATTTTCACGTCATCCGAACATATCTCGAATATATTCTGGAACTGCCTTGGAACAAATCGAGCGAGGAAAAATTAGATCTCAAGGAGGCGAGGCAGATTCTCGATGAAGATCACTACGGTCTGGAAGATGTCAAAGAAAGAATTCTCGAATTTTTAGCGGTCGTCAAACTTCGCCCTGATTCGAAAAGTCCGATTATGCTGCTGGTCGGTCCGCCGGGCGTCGGTAAAACTTCTCTCGGGCGTTCGATCGCGAGGGCTTTGAACCGCAAGTTCGAGAGATTTTCTCTGGGCGGAATGCGGGATGAAGCCGAACTTCGCGGGCATCGCCGGACATATATCGGAGCGATGCCGGGCAGAATTATTCAATCTCTCAGACGCGTCGCTGTTAACAATCCCGTTTTGATGCTCGATGAGATCGACAAACTCGGAGCGAGTTTCCGCGGCGATCCGGCGTCGGCTCTTCTGGAAATTCTCGACCCTCAGCAGAACGATACATTCCGCGATCACTACATTGATTTGCCGTTTGATCTTTCCAAGGTTTTCTTTATCGCCACGGCCAACGATCTTTCGCCGATTCCCGCCCCTTTGCGTGACCGGATGGAAATCATTTCTTTGGCGGGTTACAGCGACATCGAAAAATTGAATATCGCCAAGCAATACTTGATTCCGCGGCAGATCGAAGAAAACGGCTTGACGGCCGAACAGCTTGAAATTACCGACGATGCCGTCAATAAGATCACCTCGCGTTACACACGCGAAGCCGGTGTCCGCCAACTCGAGCGAACCATCGGAAACATCGCCAGAAAAGTCGCTTTGAAGGTAGCGACGGGCGACACGGAAAAAGTTACTGTGACGGCGGACGATATTAAGGAATACTTGGGCGGACCGAAATTTTACCCCGAAAGTGCGAGGGAAGAATTGCCCGCCGGAGTTGCGACGGGAATGGCCTGGACGCAGATGGGCGGACAGGTTTTGTTTATCGAGGCGACACTCTTGCCCGGCTCGAGCGGTCTGACCCTGACGGGACAACTCGGCGATGTGATGAAAGAATCGGCCATGGCGGCTCGTTCTTATCTCTGGTCGCACGCCGCCGCTTTCGACATTGACCAGGAAATAATCAGAAAAAACGGTGTTCATCTCCACGTTCCGGCCGGGGCGATCCCGAAAGACGGTCCTTCGGCCGGCGTCACGATGTCCACGGCGATGGCTTCGCTTTTCACCGGAAGAAAGGTGCGTTCGGATGTCGCCATGACGGGCGAGATAACGCTTTCCGGTTTGGTCTTCCCGGTCGGCGGCATTAAGGAAAAAGTTCTCGCCGCCCATCGGGCCGGAATTCGGCACATAATTTTGCCGAAGCAGAACGAGTCGGCGATCGAAGAAATTCCCGAAGAGGTGCGGAAAGAACTGACCTTTACGCTCGCCGAACGGATCAGCGATGTTCTCGAAGCCGCCCTTGAAAAGGAAGTTACCGCACCGATCGAAGATTTTGCGATTCCCGATGTCGAAACGGGACAAACGGACAGCCCGAATGAGCCTCTGATCGCAAAAGAGAAATAAAATTTAGAAACTTTTAAAACAAGGTCGGAATTATCTTTTGAAAGATGAGTTCCGACCTTACTTTTTTCAAGGTATGTTTGTTGACGGAACGGGAATATCGTTTGTCAGACCGAACTGAAGTATAGATATTCCGCTCGTTGTTTGGTGTAGATACCAGACACCTCCGCGGACGACGGCAATGTCCGTTTTGCCGTCGCCGTCGTAATCCGCCGGAACGGGAACATCACCCGTCTGTCCGAATTGATAGATCAAAAGCCCGTTCTGGCTCTGCCGTATATACCAGACACCGTCGCGATAGACGGCGATATCCGTTATTCCGTCGCCGTCGTAATCCGAAGGAACGGGTTGATCGGTGGAGATGCCGAATTGGAACGCGTTAAAACCGCCGTTACCGCTTTGCAGAATATACCAGACCCCATCGGACGGGCGATAGACGGCAATATCCGCCCGCCCGTCGCCGTCAAAATCTCTGGCAACGGGTTTATCATTTGAAAGCCCGAACTGCATTGCCTTAAAACCGTCCCGCGATTGCATAAGATACCAGGTTCGATCGGACGGACGAAAAACGGCAAGGTCGGCTTTGCCGTCGCCGTCAAAATCTCCGGGTTGCGGAATATCGCCGGCAACGCCGAATTGAACGGCTTTAAAGCCTTCACTGCTCTGCTGTATATACCAGACGCCTCCGCGGTAAACGGCCGCATCGGTTTTTCCGTCGCCGTCAAAATCGGCGGGTGTGAGTTTATCGTTCGCCTCTCCGAACTGAAAGCTCTGATAACCGTTCGCCGTGTATAAAAGATGCCAGACGCCGTCGCGATACACCGAAACTTCAGCTTTGCCGTCGCCGTCAAAATCAAACAGAGTGGTTCGATTTGCCTGAGCATTACCGACCGAAATATCAGCCGGACGGGAAACGGCTTCCGCCCCGTTACTGGTGAACTTTTTGGCAAAGATCGTGTAGCGTCCGGGCGGAACGTCATTCCAGACGATTTCATAAGGTTCGGTCGTGTCGGTTCCGATCAATTCCGTGCCGCTGTAAAATTCCATCCGTGTGATCGAACGGTGTCCCGTGCCGGGAGCGGCTCGCAGGGTTATGTCCGCACCGGCGGGGAAGTTTTGTCCGTCGTCGGGGGCATCGAGTTCGGGCGGATTGACGGGCAGAGGGATCGGTGTTACCGGAATGACCTCGACATTTATCGGAACGGAATTGACGACGGCGTTATTGTCATCATACGCCCGGGCTAGAAGCGTCTGCGTTCCCGAAACATCCGTTTGCCAGACGACCTGATACGGCGGATTGGCATCAGCCGCGATCAATGATCTGACCGGCGTTCCGGTGTAATTTGTCGTTTGATAAAACTCGACCCGCTGGATCGTGCCGTCCGGATCGAAAGCGTCGGCGGTCAGAAAAACGCTCTTGTTCGCTTCGACCGAACTGTTGTCCGACGGCGAAGTGATCTGAACCGTCGGAGCGAGGTTCTGTCTATTCAGAACGATCGAACGGGTTGCCGATGTGTTTTGAAAACGGAGGTCAAACGCCACGACTCTGACGCGGACATCCGGATTCGCTCCGCCGTTCGGCGGCAAATTCCAGTTGTAGCTTCTCGTTTCGGGCGAAAGATTTTCGGCGACGGGCTGCCAGGTGCGTCCGCCGTCGAGCGAGGCTTGAATATCAAAACGCCGCAGAGCCTCGTCATCTGACGCCGTCCACGCGAGCGGCACGACGCTTTGTGCCGGAAATTGCTGTCCGTCCGCCGGAGAAGTCAGGGAAATTTGCGGGGCAGAATCGGCAAAGCGGGCATCGGGGCGAATCGAAAAGGTCGGACTGTAGAACCATTTCTGGCGGTTGGTGGTGGCGGTCACGCTCACGGCAAAATACGCCGAATCGGTCGAAACTTTCGGCAAGGTGATTCCCGATAATGATCCGTTACCGTTACCGTTGCCCATATAGGTGAATTTTTGGTCGCCGCCCAGCACCAGATAAACCGTGTAACTGTTGCCGACAAACGGGGCGGTAATGTTCCAATTAAGCTGAACGGAGTCGCCGCCGCGGAATGTCTGGCCGCCGATGTTTGAAGTGATCTCCAGGTTTCCGGTTTCTTCGCCCGACGGCACACCGATCTGCCATTCATCCCAGCCTTCCTGTCCCTGATCGTCAATGGCAACGATCCTGACGAAGGCATCACTGCCCGAACGGATAAAGCCCGTGTGCGGGACGACGAATTCAAAGGAATTCTGCGAAGCGGGAAGATTGTCGGCGATCAGCGAAAAGCGTTCGCGGACATTTCCGGCAGGTGAAAAGAAAATCTTTTGTTTGACGATTTGCCGGTCATCCGAAGAATTCCAGTTTAAGATGACCTTTGAGCCGGCTTCAAAGGTGTTTTGATGATGATTGGAAGCGATCCGAAAAGGTTGCGGCAGAATGCGGACGACGGGCGGATGGTCGGTTTTATCCGGTCTTTCACTCCTAAAAAAATCAATCTGGGCAATTCCTTCGATCAGTTCGCCGGTTCCGCCCGGATTGTTCGGAGCGGTCGGACCGGTCGGTGAATTCCACCAGTTATAACGGGCGTCGGGACGGGAAGGGTTTTCGATGACCTCGATCGCCGTCGTATTGTTTTCAAAAAGATTCGGATTGGTTTTCCCCGAGGCCCGGATCGAAGAACCGGCTTCGATCGCCGTTCCGTTATTTGTAAATAAATTTCCCTGCAGGAATGCAAAAGCATAACTCTGCTCGGTGATCGCCCGGCCGTGGTTGCGAAGGATCGAGTTATCAATGTAAAAGGTCGAGCCGGTTATATCACTGTCGGTTATGCCGATCTGACTTCCGTCCAAAACGACATATTCGAGCCGGTCGCCTTCGGATGTGAGTTCGCCGGAGAACCATTTTTGACCGGGAATAAAAGGTTCGATGGTGACGGGGCTGTCCGGTAAACCCAACATCCGCGTGGTCGAACTGCTGATAAAAAAGGAATCGGGACGCATTTTGACGACAACCCCGGGCAGAAACTCCCGACCGCCGTAAAAACCGTTCATCACATACGGCACATCTATCGGGGCATAAGTTATGCCCGCGATTCCGCCGGTTATATCAACATAATTGTTCCGGTTGCCGGAAGACGGAATCCGGCTTCCGGGAAGCAGACCGCCCGTTCCCTGCACCGGATATTCGGCATTTCTGATCAGAACATTATCGCCGATCTCAAAGTTTCCGTCCGACAATTTTATGCCCGCTCCGGCCGCATCGGTAACGGTTATATCGTTTAAGTAGATCGGTTGAAAACGGCTGCCGGAAAACGCCAGACCCTCCTGAAAACTGTTTTGCGAGATTATATTTTCGGCAAACAGATAAGAATTTGAAATATCACTCCAAGCCCGGTTGCGGAAGACGACATCCTGCAGAACGACCGTCGAATTGTCCATATAAAGACTTGCATTGGATGTTTGATTTAAGTCATCGGAATCGAATTCCGCACGTTCAAGCTGGAGAAAGGACGGGTGCCCGTCGCTGATCTGGCCACGCAGTGTAAAACGGCAATCGCGGCAGTAAAATGTTCCGCGGTTTAAGAAGACGGGAACTCTGATGTTCGTAAAACTCAAATCAAGTATTCCGCCGTTTCCGAAAATTCTGTTCGGCGAAACATTTTGAGCCGTGAACGATATGCGGTTATCCGCTGTGCCCGCACCGATGATTTTGCCGTTCAGGTTTATTTCGCCGTCCGCCGCAAACTCGACCTGCACGCCCGGCTCGAGGCAGACGGTTTGATCGGCGGGAATCGTCAGGCTGCCGCTGATAATCCGGGGATTATCGGCTTTTCGCCAGGTTTCATCGCAGGTTGTTTGAGCGTTTAATTGAAAATATCCGCAAATTGAGAAAATAAAAACCGAAAATATCAATTTTCGCATCGTGTGTCCCTCCCCGTTATTTTCCGTCAGCTTGGTTTTCAGCAAACTTAACAAATTAAAAGTATTTATCCAATCATTACACAGTGCGGACAAGATAACAAAAAAGACAAAAGTTGGGAAAAAAGAAGTTTTTTCCGCTTTTTATAACAACAGACCGGATGTAAAAGTAGTTTCCGATATTCGAAATTTTGACATTTAATCTTTTTTTTACATATTTTTTCTGACAATCATAGTTCCGATCATTTTTGCAAAAACCATCTCCTCCGATTCGTCCGTCACGATGCCTTCGCAGACCACCAAAGTCCGTCCGCTTTTTAAAACCGTTCCGGTGGCGACGATCTTATCGGCGGTTGCCGGACGCAGGAGATTGATCTTGAATTCCACTGACAACACGTCCGCATCTTCCGGCATAACGGTCAAAGCCGCGTATCCGCAGGCGGAATCGGCAATACTTGTTAAAACTCCGGCGTGAAAAAAGCCGTGCTGTTGCGTTAAACCTTCTTTTTTCTCACAAGCGATGACAACTTTCCCTTCCTCGATGCGGACGATCTCCGCTCCGAGAGTGTTCATAAACGACTGTTTAGCAAAGTTATCTATAATTTTCTGCATTACCGGCGATTAAGAAAGTTATTTTTGCCAGATGATGATCGTCGTGTTCGGCAACAAAAAACGTCAGATCAATGACTCTCATCGGTGTTTTCAATCTCGGATGCAAAAGCGATCTGTTCAGATTTTCGTCATTTAATGATCTTAATTTTTTGACAAGAATGTCTCTCTGATTTTTGAATTCATTGAGCAGATCATCCGTTTCGCGTTCATCGTGGTCGGCTTCGTGAGTTTTTTTATTGGTTAAATCGGCGGGAGTTAATTCTTCTTTCTCACTTGCAAAATCTTCGACTCTGGCAAGCCACAGCGGTTCGAGGTCAATCAGATGACCGATCTCTTTTTTGATGCTCCATCCGCCTGACTCAGCTTTTGAGAGCGATCCGGGAGCGATATTTTCAGCTTTTTCTCTCAGACGCAAATGTGTTCCTTCGAGCCGCTCGATAATACACGGAAAAATCCCGTTATCCTCGATCGGAGCAAATTTTCTAGCAAACCATTTTGTTCTCTTCATACGCAAACATACGAATTTTTGCACATAATGGTTTTAACGGTTTTGAAAATTATAAATTTTTGTAGACTTTCAAATTTTTCAAATCATCTTCCGAAGCCGGCATAATACTAACTGCCGCACCGCCGCCGTTTGCAAGTGCCAGTTTCAAATCCGTTTTGTTATCGACCATAA
>JBGTRS010000009.1:0-22468 GCA_041940665.1 Pyrinomonadaceae bacterium
GAGACCGCAATGGAGGCAAACATCTTCGTCTTTGACCATCACGCGTTTTGTCGGAAGCGTTTCAGAAACGTATAAGTCCTGCTCTTTATTTAGTGCGGGAACTTTTAGTTTGTTTCGCAGAGCGTCTTCGTCTTCCTCGTTTTTTGTAAAGGTGATGCAGGCGGTCGGACAGACATCCACGCAGGCGTCGCATTCGATGCATTTTACTTCCTCAAAAACCGTCTGGACATCGCAGTTAAAGCAACGCTGGGCTTCTTTGAAACCTTCGATCTGGTTAAAACCGAGTTCGACCTCGACTTTGCGATCTTTTAAGGTGATTGATTTATCGGCTTGCGGAACGATATAGCGTTCGTCATGGGCAATTTCCGAATCGTAAGCCCATTCGTGGATGCCCATTTTGACGGAATGGAGATTGACGAACGGGTCGAGTCTTTCGTTGATGTCCTCGCCTTTGCAGAGTTTATCAATCGAGATCGCCGCCTGATGTCCGTGGGCGACCGCCGTGATGATGTTTTCGGGACCGAACGCCGCGTCGCCGCCGATGAAAACTTTCGGATGCGTCGTTTGAAAAGTAATTTCATCAACGACGGGCATTTCCCATTCGCCGAACTCGATGCCGATGTCCTTTTCGATCCAGGGAAAAGCATTGTCCTGTCCGATCGCCATGATCACGTCGTCGGCTTCGATAAATACATCCGGCTCGCCCGTCGGCACGAGTTTGCGTCTGCCCGTGTCGTCATAAACCGGCTCGACCTTTGTGAAATACATTCCTTTTAAGCGTCCGTCTTCAACGACAAAGGATTTCGGATTGTGATTATCGAGGATCGGAATATCTTCGTGCATCGCGTCCTCTTTTTCCCAGGGCGAAGCCTTCATATCTTCGAACGGGCTTCTGACGACGACCTTGACATCTTCACCGCCGATCCGCCGCGAAGTCCGACAGCAATCCATCGCCGTATTTCCGCCGCCGACCACGATCACTTTTTTGCCGACGCTGGTCGTATGGCCGAAGGCGACGCTTGCCAGCCAATCTATTCCGATATGGATATTTTTATCGGCATCGCCTTCCCAACGCCCGGGAAGTTTCGGCAGATCTCTCCCTCTTGGAGCACCCGTGCCGATAAAGACCGAATCGTAATCCTTTTCGAGAATCTCCTTCATACTCTCGACATATTGATTGAAAAAAGTATGAATCCCGTCCATCCGCAAGATGTATTCGACCTCTTCATCCAGAACCTCGACGGGCAGACGAAACGCCGGAATCTGCGTGACCATAAAACCGCCGCCCTTATCTTGGTCATCGTAAAGATGAATTTCATAACCGAGCGGAGCTAAATCGCGTGCCACGGTCAAGGAAGCCGGACCCGCACCGATCAGAGCGATCTTTTTGCCGTTCGGTTTGAAAGGGCCTTTCGGCATCAGGTGTTTGACTTCATCCTTATTGTCCGCCGCCACGCGTTTTAAGCGGCAGATCGCCACGGGGTTTTCTTCGACCCGTCCGCGGCGGCACGCCGGTTCGCACGGGCGGTCGCAGGTTCGTCCCAAAATGCCCGGAAAAACATTGGAATCCCAGTTGATCATATAGGCTTCCGTATATTTTCCCTGGGCGATCAGGCGGATGTATTCAGGCACGGGCGTATGTGCCGGACAGGCGTATTGGCAGTCAACGACCTTATGAAAATATTCCGGGTCTTTGATGTCTGTCGGTTTCAAGGCTTCGACCTCCTTATTAAAGGTTTTTATTCGGGTAGGTATTAAAATAATACGTTTTGAGTTTTACTTCAATAAAAAAAGTCCCGCAGGACTTTGAAAAGGTTTTATTAAGTTTTGGTTTTACTAAGGTTGAACGAATCATTTCAACTCAAATTTTTCAATATCCCAATCGGCAGATTTTGCTCCGGCCAGATAAGCACTTTCTAAAAACGCGAGGATCATCTCACGCGGGGTCTCGGAATTTCGAACCTCGTCATACATCAAAATCGCCATCGCTCCTTTGTCCGTATTCCATTCCGCCGAATTCGGTTTGAGCGGTTTGTTCGGAAGATTTTCAGGTTCGGGAGCGGTGTAGGAATAAAACGCCGGAGCGGGAACATTTTCATCGCCCGCCCAGAATCCGAAACTGATGACTTCGTGCGAATAAGCCCGCCGTTCGACTTCGCCGGCGTCCGGGTTTTCGGGAGCTTTACGGCCGGAAAATCTCGTTACGGCCAGATCAAAACTGTGCCAGAAAAGATGAACGGGTGTTGATTTGCCGATAAAACGTCCGCGAAATTCGGTGAAAACGTCATTGACCGAAGTCAAAATGCGTCTGAATCTTTCGATGTATTCTTTATCGTATGAACTGAATTCCGTGCATTCGGCAAAGGGTGTTTCCGTTGGGGCTTCGTAGGGAACGGCTTTGATCTTTACGTGAATGCCGAGCGATGCGAGATTCTCGAAAACCTGCCGGTAAAAATCCGCGACGGTCAAACCGTCCTTTAATTCAAACTCCTTCGTTTCGCCCTTGCTGGTGCGAATCCTGAGTTTATGTTTGACGAGATCGAACTCGATTTCAAAACTTCCGAAGCCATAGGGAATCGTCGCCGTCGTCAGACCGAACGGCGTGACATAAAACGGCACGTGCCACCAATGATTGAGCATCGGATGAGTGAGGAGTCGGATCTTGCCGACGATCTGCAGATACAGATGCAGAGTATTTTTTGTCTCTTTCCAATCTGCCAGAGCCAATTCGGGAAACGCTTCCGGTTTGCTGATAAATTCGTTCATAAATTTTGTCCTATGCTTTCAAATGTTAGATTCTGTTGATATTTGCGTTTAATAACTTGCCACCACTGGTGGCAATTGATTGATGAATTGTCAACACAACCTGGTAAAACGTTTAACTTCGCCAACGCAAAGTTACGGGTTCTTTGAGCGGATGTTCCATCTTGCCGCCGTTCGCCTGGGCTTTTTGATAAGCCTGTTTTAATTGAAAATACCATTTTGCCTGCGTGTCGGCATCGTCTATCAAAATCAATTTCGGATCATCACGCAGTCCGACGGATTGTTTTTCCATGATCCGCTGGTCTTGTCCGATAAACTTTCGGGCAAAGAATTTGTAGATGCTTTTTATAAACGGGACACCGTTTAAGATATTCCAGGCGGCAACGAAATCGAGGCGGGATTCCGTGTCGGTTACGGGAGTTACAACGGCCTGCGAAGAAAACCAGTATTTTCCGCAGCGGATCTGTTCCAGCCGGCGGTTCGGGAGGACAAAATCAATCTGTGTCGTGACGGGTTCGTTGTAAATATTCAGAAGTTTATAAGCGGCACTGTTTGATGAGGGCGTGTGCGAACTCATTCTAAACCCATATTCGATCGGCTCGAATTTTTTTTCTTTCTCGTGGATGCTCCGGCGTTTTCGCCACCACCAGGCCTGATGGACGAACGGCCCGTGGGCCGGGTCCATTAAACCGATAATGCCGTGATCCATACCGCATCGGAGAGTGTTTGATAAAACCTGAATTTTATAATTTTCGGAAAATGTTTCAAGCTGCGGAACTGCTTTTACTTCGTCATTTTTCCCGTCGGAAATATAAATCCAGATAAGCCCGTCGCGTTCTTTGCAGGGAAAATTTTTCGCCCGGATTCTTTCGGGTTTGACGGATGACGTCGGCATCAAAGAGGGAATTTCGGTGCAGGTTCCGGTGCAGTCGAATTTCCAGCCGTGATAACAGCATTCGACCAGACGGCCGTCAAACGTGCCGTCCGAAAGCGGAATCCCGCGATGCGGACAATGATCGTCGAGGGCGGAAACTTTGCCGGTATCGTCACGCAAAATGAGAAACGGACGGTTAAGAAGCATCTGCCGCCGCATCTCGCCGCGTTTTAAGGTGTCCGCGGGCATGGCGGCATACCAGAAATCGGTCGGAAATTGTGTTTGAGCTTCTTCAACCATTTCAAAATTTTTATAATAAACTATCGGGATGAGTTTTTCGATTTAATCCATACTCGCCGGATTCTATTTCCGCAACAAATCATTCGATATCTTTTTGCCCGGACAGATTCCGAATCTTGGCGATATGTTCTTGGGTAACTCTTGCCGAACCGTGAATAGCGTAGATTCTGTCGGGGCTTAAGCCGGAATTATCAAGCCATTTAACAAACCATTTCATGACGGGAAGTCTGGCAGGCGACGGGAAATTTTTCATTCCGATCGGTTCGAACAGATCGGATTGATAAAGAATTTTCTGCTTCGGCAGATAGACGACGAGCATTCCTTCAACATGTGGATTTTTCCCAACATTGATTATTTTTGCCTGCATTTTGCCGTCGGAAATTTCGTGTGCGTCCTTGACGGTTTCAAATTCGGCATTTTTCGGAAAGACCTGATTCTTGCTTGAAGCAAGGGAAAATCTGTTGCCGAATGATTTTTTGACGACCTCGATCGTTTCCGGACTGGCGATTATTTTCGCACCGGCTTCGATAAAAGGGCGAATGCCGCCGGTATGGTCGCTGTGATAATGCGTCAGAACGACATAGCGGACGGATTTTCCGGGAATCGTGGCTTGAACCGCTTTGAGCAGACGCTTTCCGACGGCATCGGAATCTTTCTCACCCGCCCAATCGAGTGCCGGAATCTGCTGTAGTTCGTGATACCCGGCTGGCGTATCAACGACCATCACAAAATCTTCGAATTCGACCGCCAAAACATGAAAACCGCCGCGGACATTTAAAACCAGATGAACATTTTCGGCAACTTCCTGCACCGTCGGAAGTTTTTCTTCCGTTTGCCCGGCAACTATTGCCGTAACGGGTTCAACCTTTGGCGGCTCGGGAATAGTTATGTCTTCCGGGATCGAGAAGAGTTCGGCATTTTCCGCATTAGCTTTGATATCTTTAAGCCGCACGGTTTTCAAAAGCCGTCCGCCGAGAAAAACTTTGTAGGAGGCGGGAAATAAGCCAAAACTTTCGATCTTTTTATAATCGCCGTAAGACCAGCGAACGGTCGTATCACCGAGCAGGGGATGATCTATCAGATATTCAACTCCCGACAGATTTCCATCGTTTTGTCTGAATAAAAGCGTCAGAATTTCGCCCGACTCGATCGCAAAATTGACTGCCTCGTAACTTTTTCCATCAATTTTTCTGCTTCCCGCATACCGCAGATTCCGACGGTTTCCGATCGCCTCGTTCAAAAGAAAATGCGGAACAGAGCGGGCATAACGGATTCTCTGCGATTCGACCTGCGGACTCGTATCCCAAAATACCTGCCGCATCTGCAATTCGACGATCTGCAGGCGGCCTTCGCCGTCGTAGATGTAACGGATTTTCTCATCCGCATCGGGATTTACCTTTGTTTGATTTTCAAAGGCGACTTTTCCGCTCACCGGATCATAGCTGAATTTTTCCGAAAGCGGAACGAGATCGGGCTTTTCATAAGTCATTCCCTGCATACGTGCGGCGAGATCGAATTCTCCTTCGCCGGTCCAGGAAATACCTTTGGCATTTTCAAGCGTTTCAGGTCCGCCGAGATTCGCCGAGGCTTTTTCCACGATTTGCAGGGCTTTTCGATAAGAATTCCCGGTAGATGAAATATCTTGTGAAAAGAAGTTTAGCGTAAGCGAAAAAACAAAAAAGATTGTAAAAGCGACTTTGGTCATAATCAGAAACCCTCCGAAATTATTGCTTTTATTATAAATATAAAGAGTTTGGAAAATTTATTCCGGCGTATCGGTATTCGATTTTCTGGTCGAAGCGACGGTCGTAACTTTCCATTTCCCTTCAATTTTCTCCCAGACTTCGAGCCAGGCAAATTCGGTGACCGATTCGACCGTTTCGCCCTTTTCATTTTTGTAAGTTCCTTCGACTATTTTCTCAACGATGATTGTCGCCAGCGTTCCGTCTTTCGAGATTTTGATGACGGGCGGTTTGACGTCTTCCCATTTTTTGAATTTAAACGAATTGAAATAGCTTTTGATGCGTTTGAGATTTTCCGTTTTGTTGCGGGTGATGACCTCGCCTCTTTGCACCGTAGAGAGATTTTCGGCGAATGTTTCGACAAACTGTTCGGCGTTGTAAGTCAAATGGGCGTCCTGGTGCCGTTTGTGAAGCCTCAGCAGTTCGGCTAGATCTTCGACCCGTGGCGGAACATCCAGAATTTTTTCATCCGTTCGGTTGACCGTGATCTTTTCAAAATTCAAAACCCAATCGCCGGAGCTGTCGGTGGCCGTAATTTTTGACGGAAGTTTTAATTTCCCAACCGTTTTCCATTCATGAAAGACATTTTTGACCGATTCGCTCGAGCCGGGAACCGGCAGAACATAGCCCGTTAGCAGTTTTGTTTCTTTATCAAAATATAAATAAATAGTTCCGCCGAGAGCATTTTTCGCACTTACTTTGACGCTTGATTTGGCATTAAAATCTTCCTCGCCGACGAGTTCAAAACCGGAAAACATCGTTTGAAAATCAAAGGTCATCTTTTGATATTCGTGGAGTTGAACGACGAGTTTTTGAAACGGCGAAACGATCGAAAAATCATCTGTTTTCGTAAGTTTTTCCCAGGCCGTATTATTGTTGATAAAAATGTTCGTATCTTTTTCGCGGTAGGTAAAGGTTTGTCTGAACAGTGTTTTGTCCGAACGGAAGGAAACGATCTCGGTCGTATATTCTCCTTTCGGCCCGACGCAAATGGCGGAGGCTTCGAGGCTTTTTATTTTGCGGAGCTCTTTTTCTCCGCCGACGGCTTGAATCGCCGCTGAAAAAATTTCGTCCAATTCGGATTTATCTTTCGCCTCAAAAGCAAATGCAAATCCCGAAACCGATAAATAAAGTAAGCAAGCATAAAACATATTTCTTTTCATTGAACAAACTCCTTTTCCGAAAACATCCTTATTTCACCCAGACCAACGAATATCGCCATAAGATATGTCGTTTGATCCGGGCCTCCGGCAAATTTTGTGAGGCGATATTTCTTATTTCATTAAGCGTTAAGAATTTATCGGATTTTGCGTGTTTTTCCCAGGCCTTCCGTTCTTCAGCGGTTTGTTTGGCAAGGCCTCTGTGTTGCAATTTCAGAAAAAAACTGAGCGGCAAGGCTAAAAAATCATTGAGTTTCTCGCTTAAACTTTCCGATTCGAAGAGATCCAAAATGATGAGTTTCCCACCCGTTTTCAGTTCTTTCTTCGCTTTTTCCAGAAAAAGCGGAAGTGAAAAATGATGGGCTGTAGCGATGGTTACGATATTGTCGAAATGTTTTGCCGGAAAATCTAGTTGAAAATAATCGCTGCAAATGTAGGAGATATTCGGAAAGTCTTCGGAAAGAATTTTTGCTCTGGCGATCATATTTTCCGAAAGATCGATGCCGACGACTTCTTTTGATCGTTTGGAAGCCAGCCTCGCAAATTCCCCCGCACCGCAGCCGACCTCCAGAATTTTTCCGGCCGACGGTTCGATCTCTCTTAAGATCAATTTGTGATAATGACTGTTATGCGTCCAGACCGGATTTTTTTCAAAAAGTGCGATGGCGTCAAAATCGTTCTTTATTTTTTCTGCGTTCAAGCCGGGGATTCCTCGTTTTTTTTCGGCTGAAAATTTTATTGACAATATCGGATTTAGTGATATTCTTTTAGGCATTCAACCGACAGCAAATTTGAACTGATAGATATTCTTACGGGGAAAAGGATATTTTGTTCAGAGGATTTTTTTGAAAGGAAAAATTAGAGAGATATGTCGGACGAACTCCTGCAAAAAAAAAGGGAAAAATTTAAGAAGCGATACATTGCGACCTGTGATGAATCGCTTTTTTTATTGAAAAACAAGGTAAAAAGATATGGCGGATAAATTTGATTTCGAAGCGGTTGTCGTCGGTTCGGGGTTCGGCGGTGCGGTGATGACCTATCGTCTGGCGGAAGCGGGTTTGCGGGTTTGTCTTCTGGAACGCGGACAGGCCTATCCGCCGAATTCCTTTCCGCGGACGCCCGACCGGATGGCGAAAAATTTCTGGGATCCGAGTAAAGGGTTATACGGACTTTTCAATGTCTGGTCTTTCAAAGGTTCGGGAGCTTTGGTTTCGAGCGGTTTGGGCGGCGGTTCTTTAATCTACGCCAATGTCCTCAAACGCAAAGACGCGAGATGGTTCGAGGAAGACCTGCCCGACAAAAGACGCTGGGTCGTGCAATACAAGCAACTCGAAAGACATTACGGGGAAGTCGAAAAAATGCTGAACGCTCAAAAATATCCGCTCGAGCATCCCGCCTTTGAAGACACGGCAAAGACGCAGGCGATGAAAAATCTGGCCGCCGGGATCAAGGAAAAGGACTTGGAGTGCGAATGGGAACTTTTGAATTTAGCCGTCAGTTTCCGCCGCAAAAATGTTTTTGAAACTGACGAAAAAGACAATCCGCCGGTCATCGGAGCCGAGATCAAAGAGAAGTTCGACAATTACCACACGAAAAAAGCGGGTTATAAAATTCCACGTTCGACCTGCCGCCGCTGCGGCGAATGCGACATCGGCTGTAATTATGGAAGCAAAAACACGCTCGATTTTAACTACATTTCCGCCGCCGTCAATTTGGCGACGAATCCGGCGAAAGTCAAAACTCTGTGCGAGGTAAAATCTTTCAAGCCATTGGAAAATGGAGGTTTCGAGGTCGAATTTGCCAAACATAGGCCGAAGGAATACAGCGAAATTTCCGGCAAGGTGTTCGAAACGAAAAAACTGACCTGTAAATATCTGATCCTTTCGGCGGGAACATTCGGGACACAGTATCTGCTGGCAAAAAATATCGCCAAAATCCAAAACATCAGCACCGAACTCGGCAAACGCTATTCGGTCAACGGCGATCTGCTTTCGTTTATTCTTAAAAGCATCGAGCAGAGAAACGGCCAAGCCGTGCCGCGTCGGCTCGATCCGTCGCTCGCTCCGGTCATCACGAGTGCCTTGCGGTTCGGCGATGCTTTGGACGGCGGCGACGGCAAAGCAGGTTTACGCGGTTTTTATGTCGAAGACGGCGGACATCCCGCACTTATCAGCTGGGCGGCGGAAGTTTCGGGGATCGGCGGATACCTGAAACGCTCGGTCAAATTTTTGAAGATAATCTTGAAATACCGCCTCGGTTTATGGAGCGATGCCGATCTCGGGGCGGAAATTTCCGATCTTATCGGCGATGCAACGGCGGCGATGAGTTCGTTTCCGATGCTCGCGATGGGACGCGATATTGCGAGCGGAAAACTTTTTTTGCGGGAAGACCGGCTCGACTGCGATTGGGCGATCAGGGAATCGGAAAAATATTACGACCGCGTCCGGCGGGCCGGAAAGGCGATGGCTAAAGCCCTCAACGCCGAGTTTCAGGACAATCCGGCTTTTCGCTGGAATTTTCAGCAGGTCTTGACGGCCCATCCGATCGGCGGTTGTGCGATGGGCGAGCACAAGGCGGACGGCGTGGTCAGTTCGTGCGGAAATGTTTTTGATTGCGGAAACTTGTATGTTGCGGACGGTTCGGTAATGCCCGGTGCGGTCGGACCGAATCCGTCTTTGACCATCGCGGCTCTCGCCAACCGTTTTGCCGAACATATTATTGCCGACCACAGAGGAGAAAATCATGGATGCCTTGAATGAAAATAGCGAAAAGAAAAGGTCTTTAATTTTAGCCGGCGGCGGTATCAAAGTCGCATTTCAAGCCGGTGTTTTGCAGGTTTGGCTCGATGAAGCAGGATTGAAGTTCGATCACATAGACGCGGCTTCGGGCGGGGTTTTTAATCTGGCGATGATGTGCAGTGGTCAGACGGGAAAGGAGATCGCCGATAACTGGCGGAACCTGAATCCGCGTGCCGGGATCAGTTTTAACTGGACGGAATATCTCAAACTTTTTTACGCCGAATCGCTTTTTACGCTCGATAATTACCGCGAAAATGTCTTTCCCGATTGGAAACTCGATTGGGAAAAGATAAATTCGAGCAAGCTGGAAGCGACCTTTAACGTCTTTAATTTTTCGAAGAAAGACTTGGAGGTCATCGAACCCGCCGAAATGTCGGAAGATCTTTTGGCGGCCTGCGTTTCGCTGCCGATGTGGTTTCCGCCGCAGAAGATCAACGGCGATACATATATTGACGCGGTTTTTATGACCGATGCGAATATCGAAGAAGCGATCCGCCGCGGAGCAGACGAGATTTGGGTGATCTGGACGGTCAGCGACAAGGACGTCTGGGACGACGGTTTTGTCGCCAATTATTTTCAGATCATCGAAACTTCCGCCGTCGGTCATTACCGGGCGATCCTCAAACGCATCGAAGAAAATAACCAAAAAATTGCCGCAGGAAACGCGGGCGAATTCGGGCGGCACATCGAGGTCAAAGAATTAAAATCCGATGTCGCTCTCCATTATCTCGTCAATTTCAGCCAGGACCGTCTGACCGAAGCCGTCAACACGGGCGTTAAAAAAGCTAGAAAATGGTGCGAAGCAAACGGCATTGAATACACGCCGAGCGAAGAAGATTTTCCGACCGAAGTTCATACCGCCGAAACGATTTTAAGTTTTACCGAAGAAATGAAAGGATTTATGACTTTAGGCGAGACGGATTATCAAACGGGGTATGACCAAGGCAGAAAATCGGGCGAATCGGTCATGTTCCATCTTTCGATGAACATCAACGGCGTCAACCGCTTCGTGACACGCCCCGAGCACGATACGGACGACATTGTCGGCTATGTTGATGCACCGGCCTTCGGCGGCAAATGCAAGGTCAAAAAAGGCTGGTTTAATTTAATTATCGATCAGGAAGACACCTCCGAAAAGCGTATGTTCTACCGTTTGTTTTTCTACAACCAGAAAAACGGCGAGGAATTGACCTTGACCGGATTTAAGATCATCAAGGACGATCCGGGCTTTGATCTCTGGGCGGATACGACGACGCTTTACACGTATATTTTGAAGGGTTTCGTTTTCGCTGAAGAAGAAGAAGCGTTGCGGAACGATCCCGAAAGTTTGAATGAAAAAATAGTGGCGGCGGGCATCATCCATATCTATCTGACGGATTTTATGAGGCAACTGACAACCTTCCGCGTGCAGGGAAAAACCTTGGCCGACCGAAGTTCGGCTCTGACCCGCTTCGGCAAATTGTTTTTCGGCAAACTCTGGGATGTCTATGCCCGCGAGGTTTTAAGCTCGGCTCCGTTTTAAATTATAAGGTTTGCCGTTTTACAGAAAAAGCCCGGCGAAGTTATCATCAGAAATATGATAGCTACTGAACAAAAAGATGATTTCAGAGTGCCGCGGCGTCTGCGGGATATGCAGAAGTCGAACATCCGGCAGATTTTTGACCGGGCCTTGCCGGGCAGTATCAACTTCGGCTTGGGACAACCCGATCTGCGGACGGCGGAATGCATCCGCAACGAGGCGATCCGCGTCATCAATGAAGAGCCTTTGGGATATACTTCGCACGCGGGACTTCCCGAACTTCGTGAAAAAATTGTCGGCGAATATCCGCATCTCAAACTTTCTGCCGATGACTGCATCGTCACGGTCGGCTCCAACGAGGCTCTGTATGACGCTCTGATGACGCTGTGCGAGGAAGGCGACGAGGTGCTGGTGCCGAATCCGGCGTTTCCGGCGTATCCGGCGATGAACAAGTTAGCCGGAGCGGAAACGGTTCTGTATCGGATGCCGAAAGAAAAAGGTTTCGGTTTTGATGCCGGAGAATTTGAAAAGCAGATCACGGACAAGACGCGGGCTGCGATAATTTTAAGCCCATCGAATCCGACGGGCAGAACGCTTTCAAAAGATGATCTGCAGACGATTGCTGGGATTTTAGAAGGCACGGGAATCTATGCCGTTTCGGATGAAATTTATCGGGAATTATATTTTACCGAGGAACGCCCCGCTTCGATCTCGGAGTTTTATGACAAGACTCTGGTCGTCGGCGGTCTTTCGAAAAATATGTCAATGACCGGCTGGCGGATGGGCTGGCTTCTGGGCGTGCCGGAAGTAATGAAAAAAGCCCTCGTCGTGCACGGCTACAACACGGTCTGTGCTTCGACGATTACGCAGAGAGCCTCGCTCGCCTATTGGACGGAGGAGGGAAAGCGGGAAGAAAAAGAGTCGAGAGAAATTTACAAAAGACGGCGTGATCTGCTCGTCAAACTGATCGAGGAAGAATTGGGATTAAAAGCCGTGTCGCCCGAAGGTGCGTTTTATTCGATGGTGGATATTTCCGAAATCGGCGAGGAGATGGACATCGTCAATAGATTTCTCGAAAACCGCGTCATCACCGTCAACGGTTCGGGCTTCGGCGATGAGGCCAAAGGATATTTGCGAATTTCCTTCTGTGCCGGCGAAGACGACATCCGCGAAGGCATAATGCGGATGAAAGAGGCTTTGGAAAAATAAATTCTTGCTTTCCGCCTTAGAAAATATACCGCTTAAACCTTATAATTTAAGCGGTATATTTTTTTAGATAAATTTTTTTTTCCCGAAAGAAGTTTGTGGCAGAAAAAAGAGATAAAATACAACTAACCACTCAGGATCGCTTCACGGCACTCTTTGAACAATCCCCTCTGAGTATTCAAATATTTTCGCCCGACGGCAGGACTCTGCGGGTCAATCGGGCGTGGGAACAGCTCTGGGGCGTATCGCTCGAACAGATCGGGGATTATAATATTTTAGAAGATGAACAGTTGGTAGAAAAAGGCATTATGCCCTATATCAAACGGGCGTTTGAAGGCGAAACTGTTCACACGCCGCCGATTCTCTATGATCCGGACGAAACCATTCCCGACGTCACCAAATATAAAGACCCGCAGAGATGGACGCGGGCGATCATCTATCCGCTCAAAGACGTCGGCGGTAATGTGCAGGAAGTCATCCTCATCCACGAGGACATCACCGAACGCAAGCGAAGCGAGAGGAAAAGCGAATATCTGGCGGAACAGGTCGAAAAGCAGAAAAAACATCTGCAGGAATTGGTCGCCAGCGTGCCGGGCGTTGTCTGGGAAGCCTGGGGCGAACCGGACGAGGAAAATCAGCGGATAGATTTTGTCAGTGAATATGTGACGGAAATGCTCGGCTACACGGTCGAGGAATGGCTTTCGACGCCGAATTTCTGGCTCAAGATCGTTCACCCGGAGGATAAAGTAAAAGCCGCCGCCAAAGCCGCCGAAACCTTTGCCACCCGCGGTAACGGCATCAACCGATTTCGCTGGGTCGCGAAAGACGGTGCGGTTTTTTGGGTGGAAGCCCGCTCCTTGGTTATCTGCAACGAAAAAGGCGAACCCGTCGGGATGCGGGGCGTGACGATGGACATCACCGAACGCAAGCAGAGAGAAGATGCCGAAAGATTTTTATTTGAAGCGGGACTCACTCTCTCATCTTCGCTCGATTACGAAAAAACTCTGAAAACGGTCGCCGAACTGGCCGTTCCGCATTTTGCCGATTGGTGTGCGATAGATATGGTTGACGAGGACGGGAAGTTACAGCGTCTCGCCGTTGCTCATATTGACCCTGAAAAGATCGCCTGGGCCGAAGAGATTCACGCCAAATATCCGCCCGATTCGAATCTGCCGACGGGAGTTTATAATGTGTTAAAAACGGGCGAGCCTGAATTTTATCCCGACATCTCCGATGATCTGCTGGTGCAAAGTTCGAGAAGCGAAGAACATCTCGATATGCTCAGGGAGATCGGGATCAATTCGGCGATGCTCGTTCCTCTGAAAACGCACGACAGTATCTTCGGAGTCATCTCCTTTGTCAATTCGGGCGGGCGAAGCCATACGAAAGAAGACCTGACTTTGGCGGAAGACCTGGCCAACCGGGCGGCTTTGGCGGTCGAGAATGCCAGACTTTTCCGGGCCGAACAAAATACACGCCGGGCCGCTCAGAGAACTTCCGATTTTTTGAAGCGTCTCCTGTCGGTTTCCGGTTCTCTGTCGCAGGCTCTGATGCCCAAGGAGGTGGCCGAAGCCGTCATCGAGCAAGCCATCAGATCGGTCGGAGCCCATGCCGGGCTGGTCGTTGCGGTAAATGAGGATAATTCCGAATTGAACGTCATCGGCACGGTCGGATTTCCGGCGGAAGTTACCGAAAAATGGCGGAATTTCGATTTGAGCCAAAAAGTGCCGCTGGCTGATGCGGTCAGGACACAACAGCCCGTTTTTATCGAAAACTTTGAATTGTATTTGGAAGAATATCCGTTTCTCGGGCCGCTCGCTTCCGTGACGAAAAGCCGGGCTTTGGCCGCTTTTCCTTTGGTGGTGAAGGGAAAAACGATCGGCGGGATCGGTTTGAGCTTTCCGAAAGTGCAGAGTTTTGAAGGCGATGACCGCATATTTTTACTGGCTCTCGTTCAGCAATGTGCCCAGGCTCTGGATCGGGCAAAACTTTATGAAAATGAGCAGAACTTGCGTACCGAAGCCGAAATCGCCAATCGCCTCAAGGATGAATTCTTAGCGACCGTTTCACACGAACTGCGGACACCGCTCAACGCCATCGTCGGTTGGTCGAGTCTTTTGCGGTCGAACCGGCTTGAAAGTTCCGAGGTTGAAAGAGCCATCGAGACCATTGACCGCAATGCCCGGTCTCAAGCTCAGATCATCGAAGATCTGCTTGACGTGTCCCGTATAATTACGGGTAATCTTAAACTTAAATTCGAGACGGTTACACTCGATAAAATAGTCGGAGAAACGGTAGAGAGTCTGAAACCGACAGCGGAAGCGAAAAATATCGAGATAAAAATCGGATTGGAAAAAGGCGTTTTTGTGAGAGGCGATGCGGAACGTCTTCAGCAGGTTTTTTGGAATTTGTTTTCAAATGCCGTTAAATTTACTCAAAACGGCGGACATATCGAGGTGCGGCTTGAATCGGCAGACGATTTTGCCGAAGTTACCGTCAAAGATGACGGACAGGGGATAAATCCGAAATTCGTGCCGTTCGTTTTTGAACGCTTCCGTCAGGCCGACGCCACCACGACCAAAAATCACGCCGGGCTCGGCATCGGTCTTTCGATCGTTCGTCATCTGGTGGAAATGCACGGCGGTTCGGTCAAAGCCGCCAGCGAAGGAACCGGAAAAGGGGCGACCTTTAGCGTAAGAATTCCGGTTGTTTCTAACAAAAAGTCAACTATGCCGAAAACTCAAAAAGAATCAAATAGTGAAAAGACATCTCTCCGGGGTTTGCGGGTCTTGATCGTGGATGATGAAAAAGATTCGCTTGAATTATTGGAAACGCTTATCGAGCTTTACGGAGCTCACGCGGAAACCGCCGGATCGGCGGCGGAAGCTCTGGAAGTGCTTGAAAATTATGATCCGCATCTTTTGATCAGCGATATCGCCATGCCCGAAGAGGACGGTTACGCACTGATCCAAAAGGTGCGGACACGGTCTGACGAAAAATCTTCGATTCCCGCCATCGCTCTCACCGCCTATGCCCGCGAAAGCGACAAGAAGCGGGTTTTGGAGGCCGGTTTTCAAAGACATCTGACCAAACCGATCGATGACGAACGGCTGATCGGAGCGATCTTGGAACTCTCCGGTTTGACCGAAGATTGATCCGAACCCGTCAAAGGTTTTTGATCCTCCAAATTAGACATATAATCTCATTTGACGTAGCATTTAGTTTTTTATTATGAGCAATAAATATCGTGTCGGAATATTGGGAGCGACCGGAACGGTCGGTCAGAGATTTTGTCAGCTTTTGGAAGATCATCCGCAGTTTGAGATTACGGCTCTGGCGGCTTCGGACCGGTCGAGCGGAAAGGTTTACCGGGAGGCCTGTGCCTGGAAACTCGCAACGCCGATGCCGGAAAATGTTAAGAACATCGAGGTTCAGCCGATCGAACCGCCGCTCGATTGCGATCTGGTTTTTTCGAGCCTTCCGTCGTCCGTTGCGAGAGAAACGGAAGAAGCATTTGCCCGGGCAGGGTATCCGGTCATCAGCAATTCGTCCGCTTTCCGGATGGAAGAGGACATTCCGCTCTTGATTCCCGAAATAAATCCCGAGCATCTCGATCTCATCGAAGTTCAGAGACAAAAACGCGGATTTGATCGGGGCTTTATCGTCACCAATCCAAATTGTGCGGTCGTTTCATTTGCTCCGCCGTTGGCGGCACTTGATAGAAAATTCGGCGTTGAATCGGTCATCGTAACGACCTTGCAGGCCGTTTCCGGAGCGGGTTATCCGGGCGTGGCAAGTCTCGATATATTCGACAACGTTCTGCCGTATATCGCCGGAGAAGAACCGAAAGCCGAAACCGAAGCCCAAAAGATTCTCGGCAAATTCAGCGGCGAGATGATCGAAAAAGCGGATTTTACCGTGTCGGCTCAATGTTTCCGCGTCGGTGTCATTGACGGCCACACGGCTTCCGTCAGAGTGAATTTACGCGATACGGCCACACTCGAAGATGTTCAGCAGGCGATGGTTGATTTTCCGTCGCTGAAACTTCATTCATCGCCCGAACAATTCATTTTTGTCTGCGATGAACCGTCACGTCCGCAACCGCGGCTTGACCGCGATAACGGTCAGGGGATGACCATCACCGTCGGCCGGCTTTTTCCCGATAATATCTTCGATTACCGCTTCGTTGCCCTCAGCCACAACACCGTCCGCGGGGCGGCCGGGGCGGCGGTCTTGAATGCCGAACTTTTGATCGATAAGAAATTGATTTAATTTTCAAAGCGTTTGATAATGATTGAAAAAAGCGTCCTTATCAAATGAAGATGTCCGAAGCCGAAAAAAGAGAACAAAAATTCAGCACCAAGGTTTTTATTGCAATAGGCATAGCGGTTTTATCCGTCGTCATCATTCTGCTCGCCTACTTTGCCGTCAACGTGCTTTTTTCGCTGTTTGCGGCGATTCTGCTGGCGGTGTTTTTTCGCGGTCTCGGAAATTGGGTCAGCCGCTATACGAATCTGCCCGAAGGCGTCTCGGTGGCACTTGTCTGCATCGTGCTTTTGGGCATTTTTAGTCTGGGCGTTTTTCTGCTGGCTCCCGAAGTTACCGAACAGATCAAAGCCCTGCGGGAAGTCTTTCCCGAAGCTCTGCGGACTCTGAGCGAAAGAATATCCCAGTATAATTGGGGAAAACTGATTCTCGAGCAGGTTCCTTCGTGGGAAGCGATCATTGACAAGTTTGCGACCGACGGATTTTTACGGCAGATCGGCGGGCTGTTTTCGACGACCTTCGGTTTTGCGGCAAATCTGATCGTCATCATTCTGCTGGCGATCTATCTGGCGAGCGAGCCGCATATTTACGTCAATGGAGCGATCAAACTTTTTCCGCTTCAAAAGCGTGAGCGGATGCGGGAAGTTTTCGCGGCGATCGGCGAAACTCTGCGGTGGTGGCTCGTCGGAAAATTCTTCTCGATGCTGATAATCGGTGTTTTGACGACCATCGGTCTGGGGATTTTGAATGTTCCGCTCGCCCTGACGCTCGGTATATTAGCGGCACTTCTCGCCTTTATACCGAATTTCGGTCCGATCATCGCCGTCATTCCGGCGGTTTTGTTCGCATTGGTTGAAAGTCCCGTTAAAGCCGTGTATGTTTTGATTTTGTATCTCGGCATCCAGTTGATCGAAAGTTATCTGATCACGCCGATGATCGAACGCGAAACGGTTTCTCTGCCGCCCGTTCTGACGATATTTTTTCAGATTTTCTTAGGCGTGCTGGTCGGCGGTTTAGGACTTATCCTGGCCACGCCGCTCTTAGCGGTGATTATCGTCATCGTAAAAATGCTCTATATCGAGGGTTTTCTGGGCGATAAAAACGTCGAAATAATAAAAAACGGTGATGATGAACCGGAAGACCCGGAATCAGACGATAAAAATTTAAAAGATGATTGAACGATATACATTGCCCGCAATGGGGGCGATCTGGACTCTCGAAAATAAATTCCAAAAATGGCTCGATGTGGAGATCGCCGTCTGCGAGGTTCACGCCGAAGACGGCATAATTCCGGCGGAAGACCTTGAAAACATCAAGACGAAAGCGGCTTTTACGGTCGAACGGATCAACGAGATCGAAAAGGTGACCGATCACGATGTCATCGCCTTTACGACGAACCTCGCCGAAAATATCGGCGAGTCCGCCCGCTTCGTCCATTACGGTCTGACTTCTTCGGACGTGGTTGATACGGCGAACGGTCTGCTTTTGCAAGAGGCCTGCGAACTTTTGCTTGAGAAAGTTGATAAACTGCTCGAAGTTTTGAAACGGCGGGCGTTTGAATTTAAAGACACGCCGCAGATCGGACGCACTCACGGCATCCACGCCGAACCGACCTCGTTCGGGATGACCTTCGCCCTGTGGTATGCCGAAATGCAACGCAACAAAGAGCGTCTGGAAAAAGCAAAGGAAATTGTCTCGGTCGGCAATATCTCGGGAGCTGTCGGCGTTTTTGCTCATCTCGATCCGTCCGTCGAAGAAAGGGTTTGCGAGCGTTTGGGTTTAAAACCCGCCCCGATCTCGACGCAGGTTATTCAGCGCGACCGCTACGCCGAATATCTCTGCACGCTCGCCATCATCGCTTCAACCCTTGATAAGATCGGCCTGAACGTCCGCCATTGGCAGAGAACCGAAGTCCGCGAAGCCCAGGAAAAATTCAAGACCGGCCAGAAAGGGTCAAGTGCGATGCCGCACAAACGCAATCCGATCCTGTCGGAAAAGATCTGCGGTCTGGCGAGAACCGTCCGGGCCAACGCCATCGTCGGTCTGGAAAACGTCGCTCTCTGGCACGAGCGGGATATTTCTCATTCTTCGGCCGAACGGGTCGTTTTTCCCGATTCCTCCGTAACGCTCGATTATCTGCTGGCGAAAACCGCTTCGCTCCTCGATGGATTGGTCGTTTACCCGGAAAATATGCTCAAGAATCTGAACCTGACCCGCGGTCTGATCTTCAGCGGGCAACTGATGCTGGCCTTAACGCAAAAAGGCGTATCGCGGGAAGAAGCCTATCAATGGACGCAGAGAAATGCGATGAAGGTTTGGGACGAAGGCGGCGAATATAAAGACCTTGTCATGCAAGACACGGACATCTCAACGCATTTAACAAGCGAAGAAATTGCCCGTGTCTTTGATGTGAAACATTATTTGCGAAATGTAGATAAGATTTTCAGACGGGTTTTTTCAATGGATTAAACCCACTTTTCAGCCATATTGCCGACAACCGGAAGTTTAAATTCAGCACCTCCATAGGCTTTGATCGCTGCAAATACCAATCCGCCGAGAAGTGCGAGTAATAATCCTAAAAATATCAGAAACGTTAAAAGCCATACGATTCCGGCCAATGTGCCGGACGCCTGACCGATGATTACACCGAGTATTACACCGATTATCCAAACGACGGTCATGGCAACCCCGACCCCGACACTCCAAAGAACGGACTGAAGAGCGTGGAAGCGAACAAATCTATTGTCTTTTTCAATAAAAATTAAGATCAGGGCTACGATTCCAACCAAATAGCCGATCAAAGCCGTTATGTTTCCATCAAGTCCTAACGCCGATTTTTGATTTTCCATAATTTTTTATAGTTTTTCCTCTTTTTTAGTTTTGGTAATCCAGTTTTATTTGTTTGTGTATTTTTCAGCAAATTTACCAACGATTGGCATCTTGAAAGTATTGCCGCCGTAGGATTTGATTGCGGCAATAATGTTACCGACGAAACCACCGAGTAATGCCGCTACGCCGATTAGAAGTGCGATAATTGCCACGATCATGACGATAAATGTAACGATCGGGAATCCGATGGCCGCATCTATTATAGCACCGACTATTGTTCCGGCAAAAAATAATACGAAAAACAAGACATATCCGACGATCCCGCCGATTATTATTAAAAGCCCCCAGAAGGTTGATTGCAGGGCGTGAAAGCGGACGAATTTGTTTTCTTTTTCGATAAAAACGAGAATGACGGCCACGATCCAGAATAGATAGCCGAGTAGAGCCGCCACATTTCCGTCCGTTCCGAGTGCAGATTTAGTGTATGCCTCTGACATATTTTTTATTTTCTCCTGATTTTTCTAACGAGTAAGTCGGTTAAACAGTTCAATTAAAACTAAATTTACCGTGAATTTAACACAAAGACGTTGCATATCTCAAGAATTTGCGTAAAATTTTATTTTTTTATCCGGAGAAATTTATGAAAGCAAAAGTTTATGTAACACTAAAACCGAGCGTCCTCGATCCGCAGGGTAAAGCGATCCATCATTCGGCCGAATTACTGGGTTTTGAAAACGTCGCGGATGTCAGACAAGGTAAATATTTCGAGATCGCCCTAAATCCCGATCTCTCCGAAACGGAAGCCAAGGAAACAGCCGAAAAGATCGCCAAAGACGTTCTGGCGAATCCGGTGATCGAAGATTATGAAGTTGTGATTGATGGTTAGTTACTGGTAATTGGTAATTAGCGATTGGTAGTTGGCAATCAATAAACTCGCTAAATTAAACGAATTACCAATTACTAACCACCAATTACAAATCATCAATCACTAATTACCAATTACTTTTTACAAAATTATGAAATTCGGAGTTATAGTTTTTCCCGGTTCAAATTGCGACCACGATGCTTATCACGTCATATCGAAGCATGTCGGTCAGCCGGTGGATTTTATCTGGCATAAGGAAACGGATCTCGGTCAATATGATGCGGTCATCGTTCCCGGCGGATTTTCTTACGGCGACTATCTGCGGGCCGGAGCGTTGGCGAGATTTTCGCCCGTGATGAAAGCGGTTAAGGAATTTGCCAATGAGGGAAAATTCGTTTTCGGGATCTGCAACGGCTTTCAGATTCTCTGCGAAGCAGGACTTCTGCCCGGTGCATTGATGCGGAACGAAGGTCTGCATTTTGTTTGCAAGCACGTCAACATCAAGGTCGAAAACAAAAATACGCCCTATACGAACGAGATCAGAGAGGGCCGGGTTTTATCTATTCCGATCGCTCACGCCGAAGGCAATTTCGTCTGCGATGACGAAACTTTTCAAAGTCTGGAAGAAAACAATCAGATCGTTTTCCGGTATTGCGATGAAAAGGGTGAAGTAAATACGGAGGCAAACCCGAACGGTTCCCGTTCGAACATCGCCGGAATCTGTAATCTCGACCGCAATGTGCTCGGAATGATGCCACATCCCGAAAGAGCCTGCGAAGATCTGCTCGGGTCAAGCGACGGTCGGGAAATTTTCCGTTCGATTACAAATTCGATAAGTACTTTGGCGGAATAGAAAGATGCGGGCCGGGATGCCCGCTCTCCGATTTAATACCAAAAGATCTCGACCGTATATGACTTTGCTCCGCCGCCTTCGTCGTGGATTTCGACGATTGCCGTGTAATCATTTCCGGCACCGGGTTGCTGAATGACTTTGACATCGCCGCGTCCGTCTTTTTTATTGACGCCGACCGTGACATTGCCTTCCCGGGGCAAGGCTCGCGTAAAGCTCGGAATGCCGTCGGGATAAGGTTTCCCCAAGACCGTGCGGGTTTCGAGATTGCTTCCCTTGATAACCAGATGAACGGTCGCATCAACCATTCCCGTCCAGAAAACTCTGCCGCGAATGTTGTTCGGATCTCCGGCCGACGGGCCGGCAACTCCGATTCCGCCGCCGTCACCCGTGTTTCTAAATTCAAAATCAATCTCGCCGATCTTGTCTTTTGCTTGTTTCCAATCAGAACTATGGTTACCGGAAACGGGAAAACGGCGGGATAAATTTATCAGAACCGTTCCCGCATTTCTCAGGTCATCGGCTTGAAATTTATCGTCAATAATCCTTTCGATAAGTTTTGCACTCGCCAGAAATTGTTCGGCCAAAAATGCGTCCTCGATCGCGTTTTGCGAATTTGCCGTTTCGCTATTTAAATCCTTGAAAGTTTTATCCGATAGGTCTTCCGCCTGATTTCTCAGATCGTCGGCTAATTTTTCCAGCCGCGGATAATCCTGGGCGTTGACGGAAAAGGCCGTTAACAAAACGGACAACAACGCAAAGAAAACGAGCTTTTTCATAATTTTTTCCTCAATTGTTTCTGTTTATGGGAATTATATGCGGTTTCGGGAATAGATGAAAGTTTTAAAAAGTTAGACAGACGGCAATATATAAAATACTGCCGTCTGCTCTTATCCGCTTGCTAAGCCGCTTCGGTTTCCGCCATTTCGTTGACGACGAGGCCGTCGGGCGAGAGTTTCCAGTCCAAAACCTCGACGTTTTGTTCATTGGCGAGAACCTCTTCGACTTCCGTTTTGCGGCCTTCTTCGCAGAAAAAGGCGATACAGCCGCCGCCGCCCGCCCCGCAGATCTTGGTGGCGATCGCTCCGTTCGACTCGGCCTTTTCGATGACGGAATCCATCCAGGGCGTCGTGATATTCGGCGAAAGCCGTTTTCTGAGCGGATGGCCTTCTTTTAAGATTTCGCCGACCGCGTTCCAATCGTCCGCTAAAAGTGCCTTTCGCAAATTCAGCGAACCGTCGCGGATGCCGTCGAAGATTTCAAATAATTCCCGGTCGCCGTCAATGTGGCGTTTGG
>JBGTRS010000009.1:22478-22745 GCA_041940665.1 Pyrinomonadaceae bacterium
TTCCAGGGTTTTGGTGTCAATGTCCAAAGCCTCGCGTTCGATCCCGTCGGGGCGAAAATGGATGCAGGCGACTCCGCCGTATTGAGCCGAATAATAATCCTGAAAACCGGCGGGAACACGGATAACGGTCGTTTCGATATTGGCGGCGATGGAGATGAATCGGTCGGGCGTGTAACGGTCGCCGACCAGTTTATTCAAGGCTCCGATGCAGGCGATGTTGAGCGTTGAAGAACCGGCCAGTCCCGCTCCGGCCGGGGCGTTTGATTC
>JBGTRS010000010.1:0-3541 GCA_041940665.1 Pyrinomonadaceae bacterium
AAGACGTAATCTCTTCGTAAAACAGGACATAAAAAAATCATTTGCCGGTATAAAATATGTTAAGATACGTAAGCTAATTTATTGTTTATATTTACAGTATCGGTCGGAAACATACGTAATTGATCTATTGCAGATGTTTGGCGGTTTCATTCACTTAATTGAGACTTTAGTTAAAAATCAGTATGAACCCTGAGCTTTGGGAGCAAATTACAAAGATCTATCATTCCGCATTAGAGCTTGAATCCAGAGAACAGGAAGCATTCATCGAAAAAGCTTGTGCGGGCGATGAATTTTTGTGCCGCGAGATCAAATCCCTGCTCGCCGCCGACCGGAACGCCGGAGATTTTATCGCCGAAAACGCTTTTAAAGATTCCCATTCATTGCCGGTATTTGAAACATTACCATCGCTGAGCGGTCAGAAATTGGGTCATTATCAGATACTGACGCGCATCGGATCGGGCGGAATGGGAGAAGTTTATCTGGCGAACGACACCCGCCTCAACCGGCAGATAGCCGTCAAGACCCTGCCGATTTCGCTTTCAAAACACCCCGATCATCTGAAAAGATTTAAGATCGAGGCCAAAGCGGCGGCCACGCTCAATCATCCGAATGTGGCAACCATCTATTCGGTGGAAGAGATGGACGGTCAGCCGTTTTATACGATGGAATTTGTCGAGGGAAAAACTCTCGATAATCTGACTCCGAACACCGGGCTCGAAATCCACACATTTCTCGAATGGTTTATTGACCTGGCCGATGCTTTTGCCCACGCTCACGAAAATGGCGTCGTTCATCGGGATATAAAACCCGGCAATATTATGATCACCGCGGCCGGCGTTCCGAAAATTTTGGATTTCGGCTTAGCCCAAACCGACAACACTGAGATCGCCCACGAAATTTCCACTTCAAATTTGACGCAACCCGGACAAATTCTGGGGACACCGGCCTATATGTCGCCCGAACAGGCCGAAGGTGAACGGATCGATCATCGCAGTGATATTTTTAGTTTGGGCGTCGTGATGTATGAAGCGATAACCGGCCAGCGTCCCTTTTCAGGCGACAATTATGCATCAATTATCAGAGCGTTATTGACCAAAGAACCGCCGCCGATCACGGAGATCCGATCCGACCTGCCGATTTTGCTCGTCCGGCTGATCTTGAAATGTCTGGACAAATCCCCTCGCCGAAGGTTCCAATCAATGCACGAGATCCGCACCATCCTCAGGGAGATAAAGTCGGCGGAAGATGCCGGAGTATCGCTGGAAAGATCGTCTTCAACCTCATTTTTTAAGCAAGGCCATCCGGCTTTTGTTTGGATCGGTATGACTGCCATGTTGCTGTTTATAACTTTTGCGGGTTTTGCCCTGTATTATCTCACCCGCGAAACATCCTCGCCGATCAGTTTTGAGAACCTGACTCTGCGTAAACTTTCGCAAACCAGCAATGTCGTCTATTCACATATTACGCCGGACGGAAAATCGGTCGCTTATAATATGATCGAAGAAGGCGAGCAAAGAAGCCTCTGGATCAGGCGTATCGAAGATAGAAATTCCCTCCGGCTCCTCCCGCCCCAGGCACTCCAGTTTTGGGGCGGACTCACGATCTCGGCGGACGGAAATCAGATTTACTACATCACGGCCAGACCGGACGACGCACACGGAACGCTTTACCGTATTTCCTCTTTGGGCGGAACACCGCGGAAACTCGTCGAAAAGGTCAACGATCTCGGTTCGCTTTCGCCGGACGGCGAGCGGGTTCTGTTTGTCCGGTACGGTAAAAAAACACAGATACTTTCGGCCAATGCCTTTGACGGCAGTGACGAACGGGAGATCGCCGTCACCGATTTTCCGCATCTTTACCGCGATCCGCAATTTTCGTCCGACGGCCGGAAGGTCTTTTTTATAAAATTCGAGATCATCAACGGCGAAGAATACTGGTCGTTGGCCGAAATTCCCGCCGAGGGCGGCGGCGGCGGTCAGGAACGAATCATAATTCCGGCCCGCAAACCCAAGATCAGCGAGATCGCCGTGCTCAAAGATGACCGGGGATTATTGCTCAATGCGACCGACCCGATCTCCAATCTTTCGCAGCTATTTTATCTTCCTATATCGGGCGAACCGGAAACCCGCATTACCAATGATTTGAATTCATACTTCGGTATCAGCGTCAGCAGTGACGGCGAAACGATCGTTGCCTCGCAAAGACAAACCGTCAATGATATTTGGATAGTTCCGGCTGAAAACCGGGAGCAGGGGAAAAAGATCACGAACGAGTCGAACATTTATTCAACCGCGGTCTGGACGCCCGACGGACGGATAGTTTATGACGCTCTGGACAATAACCGTCCGCATATACGGATTATGAACGGCGACGGCAGTAATTCCCAGCAACTTACGCCGAACGATTCGTTCGATTATGAGCCCCGCGTTTCACCCGACGGCCGACATATTGTTTTTACCTCCGAGCGGACGGGCGAAAAAAAAGTCTGGCGAATGAATATCGACGGCAGTAATCAGCAAAATCTGACTCCCGTCAGAGGAAGAACTTACAACCCGACCTTCACCCCCGACGGGAAAGATGTTTTGTTTATCTGGAACAAAGAAGATAAAAGAGTTCTCGGGACTGTTCCGTTGACCTCGGACGGCAAACTCTCCGAGCAATCTCTTTTTACAGACAGTTTTTTTTCCTTCTCGCCCGACGGCAAACAGATCGCTTATGTAACCCAAAATAAACGGGAAAATCAACGTCGGGTGTGCGTCCGCCCGGTCGGTCTGAATGAGGATCAAGCCTGTTTTGAATTCTCACCCATTAAGTTTTTGGTCTGGACAACGGACGGCAAAGGCTTGCTTTACCGGAATGTCGAATACAGTTCCGAATCCGATTCGACCGTCTGGCTTCAACCCTTGCCGAACGGTGAAGCGAAACCGTTCCTGTCGGTTAAACCCGATTCCGTTTCTTGTGGTTCCCAATCGCTCGACGGCCGGCAATTTGCCGTTGTTCGCGGCAAATTTCAAACCGACGCGGTGATGATAACCAAAATAAGTCCGGAATAAGATATTTTGACGGCCGACATATATTTCACATTTACCGAAGCAGATTTTTTTCCGACTTATGTTAAAATCATTCAAAAATTTTCCGAGGAGAAAAACTTAAAAAATGGAATTTCTAGCCGATCCGCAGATTTGGATTGCTTTTGCAACTTTAACCATTCTTGAACTCGTCCTGGGAATTGACAACATAATCTTTATTTCAATTCTTGCCGATAAACTTCCCGAAGAACAAAAAAACAAAGCCAGAGTCGTCGGATTAGCAATGGCTTTGATCATGCGAATCATCTTGCTCGCCACGCTCTATCTGATCATCAATCAATTGACCGGCCCTCTATTTTCGGCGTTTGGTTGGAATTTTTCCGTTAAAGACTTGATCCTGCTGGTCGGCGGTATGTTCCTGATCGGTAAAGCGACACACGAAATCCACGGCTCGCTCGAAGGCGAACACGGCAAACAAGCCAAGAAAGTTTACGCCTCATTTACGAGCGTTA
>JBGTRS010000010.1:3551-22569 GCA_041940665.1 Pyrinomonadaceae bacterium
ATCATCCAGATAACTTTGATCGACTTAGTTTTCTCGCTCGATTCGGTCATTACGGCCGTCGGAATGGTTAATAATCTCTGGGTCATGATCGCCGCCGTCACGATCGCTATCGTGGCCATGATGTTTTTTGCGGGACCGATCGGCAGATTTGTTGAAAAACATCCGACCATCAAGATGCTCGCCCTGGCGTTCCTTTTGCTGATCGGTTTTGTTCTGGTGGCGGAAGGCTTCCATCAAAAGATTCCGAAGGGTTACATATATTTCGCCATGGCATTTTCGGTCTTTGTCGAATTGCTCAATATGAAACTTCGCAGTAAAGGAGACCCGGTCGAATTGCACGATCCGTATCATGCAAAAGGCGAAAAGGCCGTCGAACCGGCAACTTAAAAATGATTGAAACCGACTGGAACGCAACCGAGCCGCTCAGCGTTCCAGTCAATATCGGAGAAATAAATATGAAAAACCTGTTTTTTTTACTTTGCACTTTAATTTTTTTAACCGCTTCCGTTTTGGCTCAAGCCGACATCCGCGAGGTTGATTTTAAGAATTTTACATATCAGCCCGATTACTGCGGCGGTGAAGACCGCAAGACGATCACCGTTAAAGACGGCGAGTTTTTCGAGGAAAAAATGGTCGAAGGTTTCCCCGACCGTATGTTTTTCAGCGTTTTCGGCTTAACCTACGGCGATCTCGACGGCGATAAAAAGGATGAAGCCGTGATACTTTCGGTCTGCAACACGGGCGGCACCGGCAATTTTACCGAAGCCTATATTTACAAGATGCAAAACGGAACACCGAAACGCGTGATGCTTTTGAGTGGCGGCGACCGGGCTCACGGCGGTCTGCGTAAAGCGAGAGTCGAGAACGGTCTGCTTATCGTCGAAAGCAACGATGCCGGCGAACTCGGCGGTGCCTGCTGTCCCGAATTCATCGTCACGAACACGTATAAATTCGACGGCAAAAAGTTAAAGGAGATCGGCAAGGCGACGAAACGCGAACTCTATCCGGCAACGCGAATCAGTTTCGACAAAGGCAAATCGAGCCAAACCTTTCCTGTTTCCATCAAATCCGATGACGAGATCAAACGCTTTACGGTCGGAGCAGTAAAGGGACAGACGCTTCTCGTTACAAAAACCGATGCGGACGCCAAAGTTTCTCTCTGGAAAGGCGAAGCGGACGTTTTGGAAGAAGATGATATGCTCATCGCCAAACTCGAAGAATCGGGCGATTTTATTTTTGAATTAAGAAATTACGGCGAAAACGATCTGGAATTTGAGGCGACCGTCACGATCAAAAATATGACCGATGCGGAAATCGAAGATTTGAAAGGAAAGATCGAAAGCGTCTACACGGATCTCAACGATAAAAAATGCAAGACCCTCGAAGTTGACGAAGAAGGCGGCGGCTCCTACCGCGGCGAATGCGAAGGTGTCGGCGATTATAAACTCGAAGTTCTGGAAGGCGATCTGCGACAGTCAATCAATGTCGTTCATACAAAGAGCGGCGAGAAATGGGAATTGAGTTTCTGGTCGAACGTCTCGCCCGCCTTTTCCTATCTCGGTGAAAAAGCCGAATGGCGTATCAGAAAGGTATCCGGAAAAGTTCGCCCCGTCGCTTTAATCGTCCGTTTTAACGCCAGCGAAGACCCGGAAGATTCCGAAAAGGTCACATCCTATCTCGTCGTGACGAAATTCGACGCCGAATTCGTCTGCATCACGGACATCCTTAAACCGATGGCAAACCAGAATGAAAAGGCAAGAGAACTGGCTGACGTCGCTCCTTCTAAACCCTGTTATGTCAGGGAATAAAGACTGGAACGCAAGCGGCTCGCTTGCAAGCGTCCAAACGGACGCTAACTTGGTTTATCATTTTTCAACTTGAATTATCCAGAATCTATTTCCAATGCTGTCGCATCAGTGCAAGCGAGCCGCTTGCGTTCCAGTCAGTTTTTTATTTGCCAAATTTTCATAAAATACTTCATAATCTCAATTCTAAAGAGGAGAAAATTTCTAAATGTTAAAAAAAATTTTTGCCGGTGTTTTATCGGCCGGTATGTTGCTTGGAATGGTCAATTTTGCTTTGGCAAAGACTACGGAAGAAGTTGATCTGCTGATTACGAATGCCCGGATTATTGACGGCACGGGAAATCCCTGGTTTCGCGGTTCGATCGCCGTCAAGAACGGCAAGATCGTCAAGATCGGAAACTTTGCGGATGTCTCGGCCAAACAAACGCTCGATGCCGGAAACAAGATCGTTGCTCCCGGTTTCATAGACGTTCACGCTCACACCGAGGGAATCTACAACAACCCGAACGCCGAAAATTTTATCAGAATGGGCGTTACTTCGCTGGTGACGGGAAATTGCGGCGGTTCGACCACCAATATCGCGGAATTTCTGGGCAGAATAAATGAAACGCCCTTAGCGATAAACATCTCGACGCTCATCGGGCATAATTCGGTCAGACGTGTCGTCATGGGTTTGGATAACCGCGAACCGACCGTTGAAGAACAGACAAAGATGAACGAACTCGTCGAAAAGGCGATGCGGGAAGGGGCGGTCGGATTTTCGACGGGTTTGATCTATGTTCCCGGCACCTACTCGAAAACTGAAGAGGTCGTCGAACTCGCCAAATCAGCCTCCAGATACCGGGGCGTTTACGCGAGCCACATCCGCGACGAGGGCACGAAGGTTATCGAAGCGATCACGGAAGCGATCAACATCGGCGAACTGGCGAATATGCCCGTCGAAATTTCGCATTTCAAGATTTCCAGCAAAGCCCTCTGGGGCGAATCGGATAAAACCATCGGGCTGGTTAAAGCGGCAAGAGAACGCGGTCTGCAGGTAACGGTTGATCAATATTCCTATACGGCTTCTTCGACTTCGCTCGATGCACGGATGCCTTCTTGGGCGATTGCCGGCGGACGCGAGGAAGGCATCAAACGGCTTGCCGATGCCGCGACCCGCAAAAAGATCATCAAGGATATGAAGGACAATCTGAAGGAGAAAAAGTTCAAGGATTACAGTTTCGCCTATGTCGCCAACTATCGCCCGAACACGGATTTCAACGGCAAAAATATCGCCGAAATCACCCGGCAGGTCCGCAATTCCAAAAAACTCGACGCCCAGATCGAACAGATCTTCGAGATGTATGAAAAAGGCGGTGCCTCGATGGTCTATCAGGTGATGAGTGAAGAGGACGTGCAGAACATAATGCGTCAGCCCTTTACGATGATCGCTTCCGATTCGAGCGTCCGCGATTTCGGCGAAGGCGTTCCGCATCCGCGGGGATACGGCAACAACGCGAGGGTTTTAGGCAGATACGTCCGCGAACTGAAGACCATTACGCTCGAAGACGCAATTAGAAAGATGTCTTCCCTGCCCGCTCAAACCTTTAATCTGAACGGCAGAGGTCTTCTAAAGACAGGCTTCGCCGCCGACATCGTCATCTTTGATGAAAACACGATCTCAGACAAAGCGACCTTTCAAGAGCCGCATCAATACGCGACGGGTTTTCAAACCGTCATCGTCAACGGCGAGATAGTTTTTGACGGCGAAAAGATGACCGGCAAAATGTCCGGTCAGGCGATCTACGGAAATGGTTTTCGACGTGAATCTTAAAAAAGCACTCGGCGTGTTCAGCGAAAAATACAAAGAGCCTTCAACCTGCGAGCGTTGCGGCAACGAATTTATCTGCGGTGCAACGCTCAAAGGCTGTTGGTGTATGAACCTTCAATTAACGGACGAAGCGAGAGCGGATTTGAGAGAAAATTATAAAGACTGTCTGTGCCAAAATCGTTTGGAAGAATATGCTGAAACAAAACCGATTATAAGTTAAAATAGACGAATGGTTTCGGACGAATTAGATTTAGAACAGCCTTTTATTTTTGAATTGGAAAATATTCTCACACCGGAAAAATGTGAAAATTGGATAAAACGAATCCAGGAAGCAAATCCCGAACCTGCTCCGATTAACACAACTCGCGGAACAAAAGTTGTTGACCAGATCCGAAATAATAATCGTGTAATTTTCGACAACGATAAATGGGCAAATGATCTGTTTGAGCCTGTAAAAAATGAAGTTCCGCAAGAAATTCACGGCAGAAAAATTTGCGGTATAAACGAAAGACTTCGGTGCTATGAATATCTTCCGGGTCAGAGATTTGCCCCGCATTCCGACGGTGCTTTTTTCCGAAACGATTCTGAACAAAGTTTTTATACTTATATCATTTATCTGAATGAAGATTTTGAAGGCGGAGAAACTACGTTTTTGGTTGAACCGGAAATCGTAATCAAACCCAAAACAGGTTGCGGTTTGTTTTTCCAACATCCGCTTATACACGAGGGTGTCGAAGTAACTGCCGGAAAAAAATATGTTGTAAGATCCGATTTGATGTATCGAAAAATCTAAATCCGATTACTTTGATTTTTTGGAGTTAATTATGAAAATAAAATTCGCTTTGATTTTAACATTTATTTCCCTTTTCTTATTTGCCTGCGAACAAAATACGGAACAACCGAAACCAAGCGAAACCGTTAAAGCCCAATTTCCGGACGGCAAAATTATTGATCTTTCGTATGATTTTTCCGATGAGACGGTATATTGGGTGAACGCCAAAGAGTTTGAAAAGGAAAAGGTGGCGGAGGGCCGAACGGAAAAAGGCTTTTATTATTCGGCGTATAATTTCTCGGCGGCCGAACACGGCGGAACGCATATTGATTCGCCGGTGCATTTCGCCGAAGGAAAACAGACCGTTGACCAGATTCCGCTCGAAAAACTCATCGCCCACGCCGTTAAAATTGATGTGTCCAAACAAGGCATCAACGATTGGGATTATCAGATCACGGTCGAAGACATCACCAATTGGGAAAAGGAAAACGGACAGATTCCCGACGGTTCGATACTTTTTTTTCAGACCGGCTTCGGCAGATTCTATCCCGACAAGGCGAAATATCTCGGCACGGATAAACGCGGCGACGAAGCCGTCAAAGATCTGCATTTTCCGGGACTTTCGCCCGACGCGGCCAAATGGCTCGTCAGAAACCGAAAAGTAAACGCCGTCGGAATTGACACGGCCAGTATTGATTTCGGTCAATCGACCGAATTCAAAAGCCACGTGATTTTAATGGAAGAAAACATTCCCGCCTTTGAAAACGTCGCTAATCTCGACAAACTGCCCGCCAGGGATTTTCACGTCATCGCCCTGCCGATGAAAATAAAAGGCGGAAGCGGAAGCCCCTTGCGAATCGTGGCAATCGTCAAAAATTAAAGCCACAGAGAAAAAGAGATTTTGAGAGTTTTATTTCCGTCGCTATATGAAAAGTTTTTGAAGCTATCTCACTTCCTTTTTTTATCTTTGCCTCTTGGCAACTTTGCGGGACTTTTCTTAGCTTCCCGCAAAACAGGAAAAGTATTTTTGAAATGGCTTCCGGTTTCACCTTTTTGGCACAAAAATCTCCTTACCTCTGCGGCAAAAAATCCGGCGAATCAGCTTCAAACTCCAATCTTTCACCTCCATCGGGATGCCAGAAACTCAATTTTGAAGCGTGCAGACAGAGCCTTTCGTGTTCACGTCCGTCGTGCAGTTCGTCGCCCAAGATCGGATGTCCTAAAAAGTCGCAATGAATCCGCAGTTGATTCGTTCTGCCCGTGACGGGTTCGAGTTCGAGCAGGGTTTTATCGGAAAACCTCGCTTGACCCTTATATTTTGTCAGAGCGTCTTTTCCTTCTTTCATCACGACGGATTTTTTGAGTTCCGCATCGCGTCCGATCGGTTCATTGATTTCGCCCGAATCTTCTTCGACCACGCCTTCGACCAACGCCAGATATTTTTTTCCGAACAATTTCCGTTTGAAATGTTGGCAGAGAATTTTCGAGGCTTTTGGATTTTTGGCGATGAGGATCAGACCGGAAGTTTCGCGGTCGAGCCGATGAACGAGATGCGGTCTGATGAATAAACCGCCGTTTGAAGTTTTGTTCAAATAATGCGTCAGACCATTGAGAAGCGTTCCGTTGCGTTCATAATTAGTCGGATGAACGAGCATTCCGGCGGGTTTGTTGATGACGATGATCTCTTTATCTTCAAAAACTATTTCGAGCGGAATTTCTTCCGCCTTCATCCCCTTTTCCTGTCTGACGTCAATTTCTATCTCGACAAAATCGTTTGCCTTCAGACGAATTCCGCGGTCAGCAACGTAGCCGTTGACCTCGCAGTTTTTTTCTTTGACGACGCGGCGGATATAGGCTTTGCTCAAGGACTCAAATTCGTTGAACAAAAATTCGTCCAGTCTTTTCCGGTGAAATTTTTCGTCGATCTGAAACTCGTATCTCTTTATCACAGAAAGAATTTTAAACGACTTTCAACGCAAAACAAACCGCTCTTGAAAAATGCCGACTCGTGATTATTTTTTCAAAGCGGTGCAGAACTTGTTTATAAAAGTTCACGATTTGTCAGCATTTTTCAAGAACGGTTTGCGGGTAAAGTACGGTTTTACTATTAGCAATGAATGTGCCTCAAAATTTAATTGCTGAAATGTTTGGTTTTAGACGGATGACGGATTTATTTTTACAGGTTTTTTTCCGACAATTTTGTCAGATACAGATTTTATACCGACAATTTTGTAAGATTTCTAATAATTTTCAAAAGAGAATTTGAAAAACCTTTCAAAACTATTTTAAAATCAAACCGATCCATCAAAAAATCCGACAATTTTGTAAGAATGCAATCCGAAATTTTTCTTGAATTAGTAAAACTGAACAAAATTCTCATCGAAACAAACAGTTTGACGGCTAATTTGACTTCCCTTCTGAAAATTCTGCCGGAAAAATTCGGCGTTCGGCGGAGTTTTGTTCTGCTCTTTGACGAGGAAAACGAAAGACTGACGCCGATCGCCATCAACGGTCTGGAGTTGGACGAATTCCGAAGGCTTGAAGATAAAGCCGATAAATCAATTCTGAGCAAAGTTCTGAATGAGGCCGAACCGCAATTTATTCCGAATTTGAACGAAGAAAAAACGCTCGATTTTCTGCATCAGGAAGATTCCGAAAGCGGTCTGCTCTGTCTGCCCGTAAATTTACGCGGCAAAACGCACGGCGTATTGGCGGTCGAATTCGGGGTTGATGATGAATTTGATCCGGAATTCCGCATTTCGCTGTTTTCTCTTCTCGCTTCGATGATCGCTCAGACGTTTCGGATAGATTATGCCGTGGCGGAAGAACGGCAGAAACTTCTCGAAGAAAACACGAACCTGAAAAAAGAATTAAAGGAAAAATACGATTTTTCGAACATCATCGGCAGTTCCAACGCGATGCGGCAGGTTTATGAACAGGTGACGCAGGTCGCCCGTTCGAACGCGACTGTTCTGCTTCGCGGCGAAAGCGGAACGGGCAAGGAATTGATCGCTCATTCGATCCATTACAATTCCCTGCGGTCAAAAAAACCGTTCGTCGTCGTCAATTGTGCGGCACTGCCGGAAACTCTGATCGAATCGGAACTTTTCGGCTTTGAAAAGGGAGCGTTCACGGGTGCGGACAAACGCAAGATCGGACGCTTTGAAATGGCCGACGGCGGGACGCTTTTTCTCGACGAGATCGGCGATCTGCCGCCGCAGACGCAGGTCAAGCTTTTGCGGGTTCTGCAGGAAAGAAAATTTGAACGGCTCGGCGGAACGGAGACCGTTCAGGTCAATGTCCGGCTCATCACGGCGACAAATAAAAACCTGGAAGAAGAAATTGCGAACGGAAATTTCCGCGAAGACCTATTTTATCGCCTCAATGTTTTTACGATCTTTCTGCCGCCTCTGCGGGAAAGAAAATCTGATATTTTACTTTTAGCCGAACATTTTGTTGAAAAATACGAGGTCGAACACAACAAACGCATCCGGCGAATCTCGACTCCGGCAATTGATATGCTGACCGTTTATCATTATCCGGGCAATGTCCGCGAACTCGAAAATGCGATCGAACGAGCCGTTCTGGTCTGCGATTCGAACGTCATCCACGGTCATCATCTGCCGCCGACCTTGCAAACGGCGGATGTTTCGGGCACGGTCACGGATATGTCGCTCGCCTCGGCGGTCGAGGCGTTTGAAAAGGACCTGATCCAGGACGCCCTTAAAACGACCAACGGAAATGTCGCCAGAGCTTCAAATCTGCTCAATTCGACTGAACGAATTATCGGTTATAAAATAAAAAAATACGAGATCAATCCGCGAAGATTCCGTTGATGAAATTTTAATTTTGGAGTGTGGGCATCCCTGCCCGCGAGTGTTCGTTTTTTTTTAATGAAGGTATTAAGAAATAAAATTAGTGCGGACAGGGATGTCCGCACTCCGCTAAATGACAAACGAAAAGATTGAAAAATTTGTAAAAGACTTGCCTGACGAAACGGGAGCGAGCCGCTTTTTTGAAAAACTAGCGGCGGAAAACCCCGTTCAAGCGAAAAGGCTCGAAAAAGATCAGGGATTGCTTTCGGACATCTTGACGATCTCGGCATTTTCGCCGCTTCTTTCAACGACGCTTCTGCAGAACCCCGAATATATCGCCTGGCTCAAGTCGCAGAGGATTTCTTCAACCGTCCGCGAGAAGGATGAATTGCTCGAATCGCTCGCCCGGTTCGCTCTCGTAAATTCGCAGGTCGAAACGAACGTTCTGCTTTCGCGTTTCCGCCGCCGCGAACTGATCCGCATATATTTAAAGGATATAAGAAATCTGGGAACGATCGCCGAAATTACGGAAGAAATCTCAAACTTAGCCGATGCGGTCCTCGAATATGCTCTCGGCATTTCCAAACAGGAACTCGATAACCGTTTCGGCATTCCGCTCGAACGGGACGAAAAAGGAAAAGCGACGCAGGCGAAATTCTGCATCGTTTCGCTCGGCAAACTCGGCTCGAAAGAACTCAATTATTCATCCGATATTGACCTAATGTTTTTGTATTCAAACGACGGCACGACCTCGGGACACGGAAACCGCGGAGCGGCGACAAACAAGGAATATTTTGTCAAACTCGCCGAATTCGTTTCGCAAATGGTCGGTAAACAGACCGGTGAAGGTGCGGCTTACCGCGTTGATCTGCGTCTGCGTCCGCACGGCCGCGTCGGGGCGTTGGCGGTTTCCGTTAAAGAAGCGGAAAATTACTACAAAAACTCGGCCCGGATGTGGGAAAAACAGGTTTTGATCCGCTCGCGGGCTTCGGCAGGCGATGCGGAAATCTACCATCAATTTTTTGAAACGGTCGAAGGAGAAGTTTTTTCAAAGGAAGTTTCGGTTGAAGAGGCACTCGAAAACGTCCGGCTTTCCAAAGAAAAGATCAATCTCGAAAAAACCGCTAAAAACGGCTTTGACGTGAAACTCGGCAAAGGCGGCATCCGCGAGATCGAATTTATCGCACAGGCCTTGCAACTCGGCAAGGGCGGAAGCGACCGCTGGCTGCGTGTTCCGCACACGCTGATAAGTCTTTCAAGGCTTGCCGACCGGAATCTCATCACCGAATCCGAACTTACAAAACTTTCCGATGCCTATAGATTCCTGCGAAGGCTCGAACATCGCCTGCAAATGGAACACGGGTTTCAGACGCATCTTGTTCCCGACGATCCCGAAAAGCGTCTGCTCATCTCAAAGCGTCTGGGAAACGAATTTGTCGCTGATTTCAACACGGAACTCGAAAGACACACGGCAAATGTTCACAGAATCTTTACAAGAATTTTCGGCAAAGAATATGCCGAACAAAACCGCCGCAAGAAACCCGGAGAGCTACACACGACGTTCGAGCCGCCGAAAATTTCCAAAGGCGACATCAAACCGCTTCTTTCTTCGATCGAAAAATCGGACGTTCGGGACGACCTCAGCGATGAGACGCTTTTTATATTGAAAACCTTTGCCGAAATCTCGCCGCCTTTTTCGGAAATGCTGACGGCAAACCCGAATCTGGTCGAAGAACTTCCCGATTTACGGGATGAACTTTCGGAAAAAGATTATTTCGAAGAATTAAGTGCATTTGTATTAAAGACAAAATCATTTGCCGAAAGTCTCGCCGTTTTGCGAAAAACCTGGGCGAAAATAATTCTAAAGATCGCCTTTTTCGATGTGTTTGAAAAAACCGGGCTACAAACCGTCCGGGCTTTGCAGACAAAACTTGCCGAAGCCTCGATGGAAACGGCGGTTTTGGTTGCCAGACGCGAATTGGAAAAATCATTTAAGACGGAGTTTGATGATTTTCCTTTCGGCGTTCTCGGTTTGGGAAAACTCGGCGGCGGCGGAATGGATTACGGCTCGGACCTCGATCTCGTTTTGATCTACGACGACGAAAAAAATTGTCCGGTCACGGATCTGACCCGCAAGGAATTTTACGCGAAAGCGGTCGAAATTTTCGTCACGACGCTTTCGAGTCTGACCCGCGACGGCTCGCTTTACCGCGTTGATCTGCGGCTTCGGCCCGACGGCAAAAACGGGGCGACGGCCGTCGGCAAAAATGCTCTGTTCAATTATCTCGAAAACCGTTCGGCGATCTGGGAATGGCTCGCCTATGTTAAACTCCGCGGAGTTTCCGGCGATTTGGCACTGGCAAAGTCGGCGGAAGCAAAGGCCAGAGAGATCATTCACGAAAACGCCCGGCAATCCCAGATTTCAGATTCAAGATTTCAGAAATTACGGGAAGAAACAAAACGCATCCGCGAAAGACTTGAAAACGAAAAATCCAACAGCCGCAAAGGCAAGGAAGTTGACATCAAATTCGGCGAAGGCGGTTTGCAGGACGTCTATTTTGCGATCCGTTTTTTGCAGTTAAAAGATAATTTGCCCGACGATGCGGAAAACCGTTCGACGCTTTTTTCGCTGGAAAGATTGCTCAAGAGCAAATCGCTTGCGGCGGAGGATTTTGAAAATTTTAGCGAAGGCTACAAATTCCTGAGCGAACTCGACCATAATTTACGTCTGACCGTCGGACGTTCGACACGCCTCCCGATCGCCAACCATAAATCCCTGGAAATAATTGCAAGGCGGATGAAGTTTGAAAATGTCAATGAGTTATTGGAAAAACTGACGCTTCACCGTTTGAATATTCATTCGTCTTTCGAGAATGTTTTAGGAAATGATTAAATCGTTTGAATTCCAAACTTTCGGTTCTTTGTCCCAAAGGGACATCAGCCAATAGCCTGGCAATTTATTGCTAGGAATTGATGCAAAGAATTCTGGAGTCCTGAAAGGACGAAAGAAATAATCAATCAAACATATACCTTTCATCAGATTTCAATCCGTTTTTTCTAACAAAGGCTAAATACTCATCTTCAAAACTTCTCTTTTCATGGTGCTTGCCTTGATTTTTGATGTATCGAACCGTTCTTTCAAAATCCGAAACGCCGATCGAAAATGCACCGTAACCTCTCTGCCATTCAAATGTTTTATGTTCGGAAAAAATTTCATGAATCCATTTTGAAGAACTTCCCTTTAATAATTGCATCGCTTTTGAAACGGGAAGCGTCGCAGGCATTGAAAGCAAAAGGTGAACGTGATCCGGCATTCCGCCGACGGCGAGAAGTTTGATCTTATTTTCACGGGCAATTCCGCCGAAATACGGATAGAGTCTGTCGGCAAGTTCGGGCGTGATAATTTTCCGGCGGTCTTTCGTGCTGAAAACGCAGTGCAGCATTTGATTGATGAGAGATTGAGGCATAATTTTCAAATGTTTTCTGTCGTCCTTTCAGGACTTTGTCGTTGTTATAATTTTCCCTGGCGATGAATCGCCAGGCTATTTTCTTTTATTCCTTCGGGATATTTGGTCAGGCAAATTTATCAAAAATTGCTTGCTCTTGATCTATCCCCATCGAAAATTTCAGAAACGTCCTTTAGTTCCGTAGTTATTTTAGTCTTCGGCAAGGAATTTAAAAAGTCTTTGCCGTAGCCTTTGGTTCTGAGACGCGAGTCTAAAATGGCGATGACGCCTTTGTCGGTTTTACTTCTTATAAGTCGTCCGATGCCTTGTTTTAAGGTGATGACGGCGTTCGGGACGCTGTATTCGAAGAAGGATTTGCCGCCGTTTTCGTCTATGTATTTGGTGCGGGCGGCGACGACCGGATCACTTGGAACGGCAAACGGCAGTTTGTCAATGATGACGCAGGAAAGTTGTTCGCCGCGGACATCGACGCCCTGCCAGAATGAAGATGTGGCGAACAGAACGGCGTTCGGCGTTTGTTTGAAGCTTTCCAAGATTCCGGCTTTCGACATCGTGCCCTGGACAAAACACGGAAAATTGACACGGGATGAAACGAGTTCGTAGAGAGCGTTCATCGAATAAAAGCTCGTCGAAAGAACGAACGCTCGGCCCTGTGTGATATTAAGAAGTTTAACGATCTCGCCCGCCGCCATTTGGGTAAACTCGGGAACCCTCGGATCGGGCATAGATTTCGGCAGATAGATGACCGCCTGTTTTTGATAATCGAACGAGGTCGGGGCAAGCAAAGTGTCGGTCGTTTCGTTTGATAAACCCAGACGGTTTTTGATGAAATCAAATTTGCCGTTCGTCGAAAGTGTGGCGGAAGTCAAAATACAGGTTTCGACCTTTTCAAAAAGTTTTTCCTGCAAGAGATTGGAAACGTCAATCGGCGACGCCCGGAGGAAAATTCCGCGACCGCGGCGTTCGAGCCAATAGACGTAATTTTGTTCGGTTTGCGTAACGATAAAATCGAGATCAAAGCGTGTCTGACGGATTCTTCTGACCAAACTTTCGGCTTCGGGCATTTTTTCTTCAAATACGGCGATGGCGGTTTCGAGGCGTTTTAAGGCATCGTCAAGCTGAAAATACGCTTCGCCGAGCGGAGTCGGTTCGAGGTCATCGCGTGTTTTTCTGACGAAGGAATTCTGGGCAAGCGGAAAGCGTCCTTCTTTGCCGCGTCCTTCGTTGAACCTTGCCCAAAATTGATCGGCAAAACCGATGATGCGGGCGACAGTTTTCGTTATATCGCGGACGATGACGGCATCCCTGATCGGAAGATGGTCGGCATCGCGTCCCAATTCTTCGATTTGAAAACTCGAAATTTGAAAACCGAAATAATCGGCGGCGATGTCTTCTATTAAGTGTGCCTCGTCGAAAATCACCGCTCCGTAATCGGGCAGAACCCGGCCGTATTCGTTGCCGCGGATATTCAGATCGGCGAAAAACAGATGATGATTGACGATGACGATGTCGGCGGTTTCGGCCCGCTCCCGCATCCGCGTAATAAAACAGGGCTCGAAATCGGGACATTTCTGTCCGATGCAGGTTTCGCCCTTGGCGTTGATCCGCGACCAGAAAGAGAGATTTTCCGGCAGATTGACGAGTTCCGAGCGGTCGCCGATCTCGGTTTCCCGCGACCAATGACGGATCTCTTCAAAATAATCCATCTCGTCCAGGCCTTCTAAAATGGGCTGATGCTCGGCCTTTTTGATGCGGTAGAGACAGGCGTAATTAGAGCGGCCCTTCATATAGGCGGCGGTAAATTTTTTCGGCATCACTTTCTGCAGAAATGGAATGTCTTTTTCCATCAATTGTTCCTGCAGATTTTTCGTGCCGGTCGAAATGATCACACGCTTTTTTGTTGCCAGAGCCATGGCGATCGCCGGAACGAGATAGGCGAGTGTTTTGCCCGTGCCGGTCGCCGCTTCGACGATGAGATGTTTTTTCTCTTCAAACGCTTTTAAGACGGCTTCCGCCATCTTCAATTGACCGCCGCGAAATTCGTATTCGCCGTGGTGTTTTGCCAAAATTCCTTCTTTTCCGAATATTTTTTCCACTTCTATTTATAAATAATAATTTTTGAATATAAAGTTGTTATTAAAATTGACGATATGAGATTTTTCTGATAAATATAATTCTCATTAATAAATATTTGGTGCATTGTTTTCTCAATAATCCCTATATCATATTTTTTTTCTGAGAACTTTGCTCTCCAATCATAACAAAATTATTTGATAATACTATTCAAACAGCAAAAAGTTTTTTATCCTGTTAATACTTTTCTGCAAAACACAAAAAATAGGGTTTTTAATTCTTTTACTTTGTCTTTATTTTTTAAGTGAAAATAAAACTTTCTACATTAACAAATAACGTATAACTGTTTGCTTACACAGGCAGTTAGACAAATACCCCGTTTTAGCTTTGAGGAGGGCTTAACTAAAAATGCAAAATAGTTCAACGGCAGACGCCTATAGGAGAGTCGTGCTGTGCTTATTCGTTTTAGGACTGTTTGCGGCATTATTTATAGTGCCGCAGATGTTCAACACAGAAGCTGTGGTGACAGGTCAGAATGCAAAAGGTTTATTCAACCGAACCGAAAGCCATCAGCCAAACTTAGAAAATTATGACATTCGCACGGATAAAAGCGAAGAGGTTTCCGAGGCTTTGCTGCGGTTTCGCAGAGAAAGCGGAAAAACCGCTTCGGCGATTGCCGACACGAAAGAAAATTTTGTCAGAGGCGAAGAAAATCTTCGGACAAGGGTCAAATCGCTCAAAGTCGAATATAACTCAGACCTTCGAATTCCCGAAGTAATTACACCTGACGTTTATAAAGCAAAGATCGAGCGTTTATCAGCTCCGTCGGCGGCCGGCATCAAAAATGCCGAAATCTTACGTAATTTCGCCAAACAAAATAACGAGTTGGTCGGAATGAATAACACTCAACTCGATAACCTGAAAGTGCTCAATGATGCCACCAATCCGCGGGGCAATATGGCCTTTGCAACGTTGGAGCAACGAATCCACGGCATTCCCGTGTTTCGCGGCGAGATCAAAGCCGGTTTTACCGTCAACGGCGAGATCGTCCGCGTCATCAACAACCTCGCTCCCGGACTCGATTACGAGTCGCTTTCCAAAGATTTCGGTGATCCGCTGGATGCCGTCCGGGCGGCCGCTGATTCGATCAATTACAAACTCCAGCGACCGGATGTGACCAGAAACGATGCGGCCTCCGATGATCTGAAAGTGGTCTTCGGCGAAGGCGACTGGGCGACGACGGCCGAGAAGATGTATTTTCCGACGGAGGTCGGCGTAGCGAGGCCGAGTTGGCGGGTTTTGATCTGGCAGCCGGTGACTGCCTATTATGTGATCGTGGATGCGGAAACAGGAACGATGTTGTGGCGAAAGAACATCGGTGAAGATCAAACTCAAGCGGCTACTTATGAAGTTTATGCAAACTCAAACGCCTTTATAAATGCCGCCGATTCACCCGCTCCGCTGACACCGGGACCAACCGATCCGACCCTCGGAACACAAGGTGTCAACATTGCCAGAACCAATATAACAGCGATCGGTAATGAAGCTCCGAACTGGGGAATGAACAATCTCGGCTGGATGACCGACAACACAAATATGACCGACGGTAATAACGTAGAAGCAGGTATTGACCGCGACGGAACAGACGGGGTGGACGCTCCGCAGATGGGTGACAGTGCTTGTCCGGGTGCCGGATGCCGCGTCTTTACATCTCCGACCTGGTCGCCGCCGCCGGGCGGTGCGAGTGCTCCGCTTGATCCGGCCGCTCAGCGGGGAGCCGTGATCCATATGTTCTATGTAATGAACCTCTATCATGACGTTCTTTACCATCTCGGTTTTACCGAACAATTCTTTAACTTCCAAAACGACAACTTCGGACGTGGCGGAACAGGTAATGACCGTGTCAGAGCCGAAGGTCAGGATTCTATCGGAACGAACAATGCAAACTTCTTGACTCCGGCAGACGGCGGTCGCGGACGGATGCAGATGTTTATCTGGACAGGTCCGTCACCGGATTATGACGGAACCACCGACACGGACGTTATTATTCACGAAGTTACCCACGGAACTTCCAACCGTCTGCACGGCAACGCCAGCGGTTTAGGTACGAATATGGCTCGTGGTATGGGTGAAGGTTGGTCTGATTACTATGGTCATATCTTAACATCCGAACCGACCGATCCGATCAACGGTACATACACAACCGGCGGTTATGTAACCTTCCTGCTGACTTCGGGAACCGATACGAGTAACTACTACTACGGTATCCGCCGTTTTCCGAAAGCCGTTTTCGCCTTCACCGGCGGACCGGGCAACCTGCCGCATAATCCTTTGACATTCGCCAACCTGAATGCCGGAAACTGTTCAACATTTAACGGTGCTTTCCCGCGTGGTCCGGTCGGTTCTGCAACCTGCGATCAGGTGCATAACGCCGGTGAGATCTGGAGTTCGGCACTCTGGGAAGTCCGTTCATTAATGGTCACCAGATTAGGCTGGGCGGCCGGTTCGCTCAGAGCTTTGCAGGTCGTCACCGACGGAATGAAACTCGCTCCGTTAAATCCGACATTCCTGCAGGAACGCGATGCGATCATTGCCGCGGCGGCGGCTCTGCCGGCAGTTCCGGAAGCATCAGCCGATGTCGCCGATGTTCGTGAAGGTTTCCGGATTCGCGGAATGGGCTTTAGTGCCAGTATTCAATCCATATCTCCGGCGTCCGTCACGGAAGCATTCGACTTCCCGAACGTTCAGCACGTTGATCCGTTCTCGGTCAGCGATTCGACGGGCGACAACGACGGTTTCCCCGAACCGGGTGAAAACGTTCTGTTGAGCATTCCTGTCACAAATGCAACCGGTGCAACGATCAATAATGTAACCGTCAGCGTCAGCGGCGGAGCGGCGTTCCCGTATGGAAACATCAATGACGGTCAGACCGTTACGATGAATGTTCCGTACACGGTTCCGGGCGGTGCGGCCTGCGGAAGTTTCCATCAGGTCTCCATCGAGGTGGCCAGCGATGCCGGTGTGCAAGCTCCTGTAAATCGTCAATTCCGTCTCGGTTCACCGGTCGGCGGTCCGGCTCAAACATTTGAGAACACGACCGTAATTAACATTCCGGCAGGACAACCGGGTTCAACCAGCGGTCCGGCCGGTCCGTATCCGTCAACAATTGCTGTTTCGGGTCTAACCGGAAACAAAGTAATTGAATTGGAAATCAACACACTGAACCATACCTGGATTGGCGATATTGATATGTTGCTTGAAAGTCCGGCTGGACAGAAAATGATCATCATGTCCGATGCTTTCAGTTCGAATAACAGAACAAATACTGTTGTGACAACCATTAAGCTCAGAGATGATGCAACGGATACTATGACCACATCGGGTCTTCCGCCCACAGCCGCTACATTTAAGCCGTTTAACAGCGGGGCAAATGATCCGTTCGATGCACCGGCTCCGGGAACTCCGTATGAAAATCCGGCTCCGGCTGGAAGTGCGACACTTCTGTCAGCCTTCGGAATGGACGGTTCGACAATGAACGGCGACTGGAAACTGTGGATTGATGATGATGCCGGCGGCGACCCCGGAACGATGGACGGCGGTTGGAAGATTACATTCGAATCGGATGATTACCAATGTAACTTAGGACCTTCAGCCGGAGACGGTCGGGCAGACTTCGACGGTGACGGCCGAACCGATTTATCGGTGTTCCGTCCGAGCGAAGGAAACTGGTATCTGAATCAATCAACTGACGGCTTCTCGGTTCTTAACTGGGGACAAGCCGGCGACACACTTGTTCCGGGCGACTATGACGGCGATGGTAAAACGGATGCCGCTGTCTTCCGACCGGATGCCAACCCGGCTAATGCCGATTTCTACGTTCTCAACAGTAACGGATTTACATTCTCCGGTTACTCCTGGGGATTACCGGGCGACGTTCCGGTGGTCGGTGATTACGACGGTGACGGCAATGATGATATTGCTGTTTGGAGAGATTCCGATGCGACCTGGTATATCATCAGAAGCAGCGGCGGTGCGACCATTACGGCCTTCGGTGCAAGCGGAGATACGCCGACAGTCGGAGACTTTGATGGTGACGGCACGGCCGATATGACGATATTCAACGCCGGTACGTGGACATCAATGCTGTCCGGCGGAGGAACGGAAGTCGTTAATGTCGGAGCCGCCGGCGATGCTATCGCCTCCGGCGACCACGACGGTGACGGTCAAACCGACCAGGCCACTTTCCGTGCCAGCAACGGTAATTGGTATGCTTGGTTAAGCTCCACCAATTCGCAGGTCATCATTCCGTTCGGAGCTCCGGGCGATATTGCCGCTCCGGGTGACTACGACGGTGATGGCACTGACGACCAGGCGATCTATCGCGGCGGTCAGTGGTGGATCAACGGTTCTACTTCCGGCGTTATGGTTCAAAGCTTCGGCGTTGCTTCCGATACTCCGGTCGTCAGCCGGGCTAATCCGTAAGATAAGCTTGCGGGAATCGAACGGTTCCCGCAATAAACAAACACTTGAGGTTATCGGTCAAATTTTCTTTGACTGATAGCCTCTTTTTTTGTTAATGTCTTTCTTTGCAATAAATTTTGAATGACTCCAATTCCTTTTGCATCCCAAAAAAATCGGAATCATATTTTATCCAAAGTTAAAATTTCTCGAGCCATAATTTTGTATCTTAAATTTTCAGGAGGCGTATCTAAATGCAGTATCGTTTTGCTACTAATAAACGAGTCAACTATTTGTTTTTCACGGTCTTATCAGCCGTGTTGGCAACTCTGGTAATTTTACCCTATCAGTTCCGCTCTGAGGCGGAAAATAATGCAAAAGAAGGAACCGGATTTTTTCAACGAACCGAAAGCCACGAAGCCGGTTTGGAAAATTACGACATCCGCTCGGATAAAAGTGACGCGGCGGTTGAATCGCTTTTGAGATTCCGCACCGCAAGCAGTAAAACCGCGTCGGCGATTGCCGACACGAAAGAAAATTTTGTCAGAGGCGAAGAAAATCTCCGCCGCGATGTTCCGACCTTGAAAGTAGAATACAATACGGACATCAAAATCCCGGAAGTCATCACGCCGGATGTTTCAAAAGAAATTGCTTTTCTATCCTCAAGCTCAAACCTGAAACCCTCGGAAATCTTACGCAACTTTGTCAAACAAAATGATTCGCTGGTCGGCATAAACGATACTCAGGCCAATGATCTGAAAGTTCTGGCGGATTATAAAAATTATTCGGGCAATATGGCCTTTGCGACGTTGGAGCAA
>JBGTRS010000011.1:0-21533 GCA_041940665.1 Pyrinomonadaceae bacterium
GAAAATCGCCTCGCGGGCAATTCTCCGGACGAAATCGGCTTTGTGATTTAACAGATTTATCAAGACGGGAATTGTCGCTTCATTTCCGCAAAAGCCAAGACTCCAGGCAAGGCAGTAATCCCGCAGATCGTCCGCCGTGCCGATCAAATTTATCAAATGCGGCGTTGCTTCCTTGATCTGCAATTCTCCCGCCCGCCAGATGACACGCGAAATTTTTGGATTGCTCTTTGCTTTTTCGTCTTTGAGTTTGTCGAGGATCGCCTGCTCTCGCTCATCATTATCGAACGTCTTCGGCGGGCTTTTCTGCTTTTCTTCTTCGCCGGAACTTTCCTTAAATTCTCCGACGATGTGGTAGCCTTTGCGGGATTTTTCGTTAACCAATTTATCGAAAATTTTCCGGGCCGTTTCAAAATCAACCGGACTCGTCGTTTTCGTGCCTTCCCGCAACTCCGTCCCGCTTCTGCCGTAACGGAAGTTGACGACGAACTTTTCGCCCGTTTCGCACAGATCAACTTCATAAACCTTGTCGGAATTTCCTTCCTTTAAATGAAGTTTTGTCTGGCAAACGAGTTTCATAGTTTTTATCTTTGTTTCATTTGTGAAACACTATTTCATAAACAGTTAATCAAGTCAAGTTTCCAGAAAACTTTTCGGATAAGCCGGGTTTTACAGCGTTTGATTTTAGTTTATAATTTGCGGAAAATCCAAACTTTTTTAACGCAGAAAAAATTATGAGTAATCAGATAAAAGTCGCAGATATATATCGCCGGGCCGAGGAAATCCGGAATTCGGATCAGAATGCCTCTTACGCGGACATCAAATCGCAGATCGCCAATGAATTTAGCGGCAAGCCGTTTCCTTCACCGGAGTTTTTGACCATTCCCGAATTGGACAACATCGCCCCGGAAGAGGATTGGACGGCCGGACTGCCGATAGTTCTGCGGGGAATCCAGACCGAAGATTGGAATGAAATTGCTCACGGTATCATCATCTGTCTCGAACAGGTCGAAAATTATCCGAAGGAATCGGGCCGGGAGGACGACCCCGAAAAAAACTGGCGTAACCGCAACAAAGGTATCGAAGAAGTTACCAAAGAAAGCGTCGGTAAATGGATGCCGGAAGATCTGATGAACATTGCTAAACGAAATACAAGAAGTTAGTAACAAAGTTGCAGAGTTTTTAGAGTTACGGGAAGTTGCAGAGTTGTTGGTAAAAAAACTCTGCAACTTCCCGTAACTCTGTAACTCTATAACTAAAGAAATGAAAGCAGTTTATATCAAAGAATTCGGCGGAGCGGAAAATCTGGAGATCCGCGATGTCGAAAAACCTGTCCTCGCTCGATCAAAAGAAGTTTTGGTCAATGTTCGAGCGGCCGCCTTGAATCGGGCGGACATCTTGCAACGCAAAGGTTTTTATCCCGCACCGAGCGGGTTTTCCGAAAGGATTTTGGGATTGGAATTTGCGGGCGAAGTTGCGGAAATCGGCAACGGAGTTGAAAATTTTAAGGTCGGCGAAAGGGTGTTCGGCATCACGGCCGGCGGCGGACAGGCGGAATTTGTTTTATCGGAAGAATCCCAGCTGGCGAAAATCCCCGTAAATTTGAACTTTGCCGAAGCCGCCACAATCCCCGAAGCGTTTATCACGGCTCACGATGCCGTTTGGACGCAAGGAAATTTAAAGAAGGGAGAAACGCTTCTGATCCACGCCGTCGGTTCCGGAGTCGGTCTGGCGGCATTGCAGATCGCCAAAGCGAACGGCCATAAGGTTATCGGAACTTCGCGGACGCAAGATAAATTGGACGAATGCAAAAAATTCGGATTGGATGTAGCGATAAACACGGGCGAAAATCCCGATTTTGCAGAAGAGATCAAAAACGGCGTTGATGTAATTCTGGATTTGGTCGGAGCAAGTTATTTCGAGCAAAATTTGCAAAGTCTTGCTTTAAAAGGTCGTTTGATCCTGGTCGGTTTGGTCGGCGGAAGAAAAGCGGAATTTGATCTGGGAGTCGCTCTGACAAAACGCCTGAAAATTATCGGCACGGTTTTGCGGTTTCGTTCGCCGGAAGAAAAAGCATTTGCCACAGCAAATTTTGTCAGAGAAATTCTGCCGTTAATCGAAGCGGGAAAAATTAAGCCGAATCTGGATAGAGTCTTTGCCGTTGAGGAAGTGCAAAAGGCTCACGAATATTTGGAGTCGAATGAGAGTTTCGGCAAAGTTGTTTTGGAATTCTAAGTGGATGTGTCAGTAGCCCGACCGTGAGGGAGGACTTTTAAGCCGGTATTTCATTAAGCCTTCCCTCACGGTCGGGCTACTGACACTCGATTTTATATCTTCTTGTCCGCAGGAACATCAACCGTTCGTGTTACTGCAACTTTCGGTTTGAGTTCTGCTTCGGAACTGTGGCTTTTTTCACCAACCGCGATGTGCGGAGCAATAATTAATGCAACGATACTCATCAGCTTAATCAAAATATTCATCGAAGGTCCCGATGTATCTTTGAACGGATCGCCGACCGTGTCGCCGGTGACGCTGGCTTTATGAGCATCCGAACCTTTGTATTGCATTTCGCCGTTGACTTCGACGCCTTTTTCGAATGATTTTTTGGCGTTGTCCCAGGCACCGCCGGCGTTGTTTTGGAACATTCCCATGAGAACGCCCGAAACCGTCACGCCCGCCAGCAGACCGCCGAGAACTTCGGGTCCGAATATAAATCCGACGAGGACGGGAGTGATCAGTGCGATCAAGCCCGGCACGACCATTTCTCTCAAGGATGCTTGGGTCGAGATCGCCACGCATTTATCGTATTCGGGTTTGGCTTTATGCTCCATAATTCCCGGAATTTCGGCAAACTGACGGCGGACTTCCTGCACCATCGCCATGGCCGCCCGTCCGACCGCCGCGATCGCCAGAGATGAAAAGATAAACGGAATCATTCCGCCGATAAAGAGTCCGGCGAGAACATCGGCTTTGTAAATGTCAATCGAATCAATTCCGGCCAAACCGACAAATGCGGCAAACAGAGCGAGTGCCGTCAAAGCCGCCGAAGCGATAGCGAAACCTTTTCCGGTGGCGGCGGTCGTGTTGCCGACGGCGTCCAAGATGTCTGTTCTTCCGCGAACTTCGTCCGGCAGACCGCTCATTTCGGCAATACCGCCGGCGTTATCGGCGATCGGTCCGAAAGCGTCAATCGCCAACTGCATCGCCGTCGTTGCCATCATTCCCGCCGCCGCAATCGCCACGCCGTAAAGACCTGCAAAGTAGTGCGACATATAAACGCCCGATGCGAGAATGATCATCGGCACGAGCGTTGATTCCATCCCGACGGAAAGACCACCGATAATGTTGGTCGCCGCTCCGGTATCGGATTGGTTAACGATCGAGTTGACGGGACGTTTGCCCATCGCCGTGTAGTATTCGGTGACGATACTCATCAAAGCACCGACGATCGAACCGACAAGGATCGCCCAGAAAACATCGAGGTTTGTAAATTCCCGTCCCCGCAAACTCATATTTTCGGGAAGCATCCACATAACGAGGAAAAAGCAGGCGATCGTTACCAGAATGATCGAAGTCCAGTTGCCAAGGTTGAGGGCTTTCTGCACACTGCCTTTATCGTCGGAAATCCTGATCAAAAAGAAACCGATGATCGAAGCGATGATGCCGATTCCGGCAATGACCATCGGAAGAAGGATCGGCGAAAGTCCGCCGAATTGATCGCTGACAACGATCTCGCGTCCCAAAACCATCGTCGCCAGGATTGTCGCCACATACGAGCCGAAAAGGTCGGCTCCCATTCCGGCCACGTCGCCGACGTTATCGCCGACGTTATCGGCGATCGTTGCCGGGTTTCTGACATCATCTTCGGGAATTCCGGCTTCGACCTTACCGACAAGGTCAGCACCGACGTCAGCCGCTTTTGTGTAAATTCCGCCGCCGACACGTGCAAAAAGGGCGATTGATTCTGCACCGAGCGAAAATCCGGCGAGAACTTCGATCGCTTTTTCCATCGGAATACCGTTGATCGCGGCAACACCGTTGACCGGATCAACGCCGGCAACATAGATCTTATAAAAAATGATGAAAAGTCCGCCGAGCCCTAAAACGGCAAGTCCCGCCACGCCAAGTCCCATCACCGAACCGCCCGTAAAGGCTACTTTCAAAGCGTCTTTCAAATTGCTTCTCGCCGCTTGCGTCGTGCGAACATTTGCTTTCGTCGCAATATTCATCCCGAAATATCCGGCGGTTGCACTAAAGATCGCACCGATCACAAATGAAAGAGCGATGACGGGCGAAGATGTTTCGACCAGAGTCCCCGACCATCCCAAAAGAATCGCCGCAATAACGGCAAAGACAGCCAGAATTTTCCATTCCGCTTTTAAGAACGCCATCGCACCTTCGGCAATGTAGCCCGCCAACTCGACCATATTTTCATCGCCGGTCGGCTGTTTCGTAACCCACGCGGATTTCACCGCCATGACGAGAAGACCGAAAATCCCTAACGCCGGGATCAGATAAAGAATTATAGATTCCATTAAAAATTCACCTGTTTTTATATAAATTTTTGATTGATAGAGTTTATCTCAAAACCAAGTATTATCTATGATTTTGCTGAAAATACAAAATGCCGGGGACAAATAAAAAAGGAAGCCGTGTAAATAGATACGCGGCTTCCTTCGAGGAGGGCGAATTATCCCGGAATGCAAATACCGCAATAATTTCCCTTTGAAGGGGAAATTTGAGAGAAGTTTATTTATTTTATTTTGTTCTTACGTATTTAAAGTCATATGCGACCGTCCAGGTTTTGCCGTCGTCCGTCGAGGTTTCCGATAATTGGCGGACGGTGTTTTCGTCCAATTTGAAAAACGTCAGTTTTTGCAGAGTCTTTTTGCCGTCCTGTCCGATGGTGAAACCTTCGAAACGCATCGCATCGTCGGAAAAAGCTCCCTCGTATCGCAACGCTCCGCCGCCGCTTCCGATCCAATGCTGATACCATTTTTTCGTGCTGGCATCGTAATAATTGATACTTTTTCCGGTGCCGCCGACCGAGCTTGTCCAGTTTTCCATCACTCCGCAACCGTTGGCGAAAAGCTCGATGGAATTTGTGCCGGCTTTTTGATTGGCCGGATTAAAAACGTCCCATTCGCCGACCCAAAAATCGAACTGCCTCGCCTCTTCCGAATACTTGCAGGGATTTTTCGCCCGTTCGGAGATGTCCTGCATTTTTTTGAACCGGGCATCGGTGCGGATATTGTCAAAGTCTTTGTCCGTATCGATATTCGAGCCGAATGCCGCCCCGTTCTTTAGAGCTTTTTCGAGCCATTCAAACGCTTCGTCTTTTTTACCGAGACGCGAGAAACCGGCGGCGACGTTATACATACCGGCGGGAACTTGGGCGATCTCGACATTTTTCTTGAATGCTTCGATCGCACTCTCCCATTTTTCCTGCGAATGTCTGGCGAACCCCAGCAAAAACCAGGCTCTGGCGTTGGCGGGTTCTTTTTTGATTATTTCCGAGAAAGCCTTTTCCGCTTCCATCCATTTCTTTTCCTGAACGAGTTTGTTAGCCGCCGTCATTTCCGGCGAAGGCGTTTGTGTTTGGGCAAAAGCGATGTGTGCCGTCAAAAGAAAAATTGCCGTCAAAATTAAAAATTTATGTTTCATTTTTTATTATTCCTCATCTATGAAATTATAATTGTGCGTTTGTTTATCGGTTAAAATTTTTATCGTTTCGTCTTCATTTTCCGTTCCCTCTTCGACAAATTCGTTTTCAAATCCGTAAAGACAGAGCGATGTCAGACAAACATAGAGACCTTTTTTTTCAACATAGCGAACGTGAAGCCGATTTTCATACATCAAAGAAATGATTGAATCAACATCGCGGCACGAAAGAAACGCGGCTTCCGTCGGCAAAACCATAATTGAAATTCTTTGGCACGTTCCGCAAAAAGTTCTGACCGAATATCTTTTGCGTTTGATAATCAAGCTTTCGCTCGATTCGATTGAAATTTCCGTTCGGATCTTTGTCATAGAATTTTTCTTCGCCCGATGTTTGCTTTCAAAATCTGATGCCTTAAAATGAGGCAAGCTCTCTATAAAGAGCAAAATGCTGCTGACCGGTAACACCCACACCTTAAGAAAAACTTACCTCATTGACGGAAAGTTTATAGATCAAGGCTTACGAAAGTCTTGAAAGTTCCGTGAAATATTTTTAAAAAGATTCTGCAAAGCCGATATGAACAACAAAACTCTGTATGATTTTGAAGGTTTCCGCGTTGACACCGAACAAAAATGCCTCTGGCGGGGCGAGGATATCGTTTCGCTGACACCGAAGGCGTTTGACACTCTGCTCGTCCTCATCGAAAACAAAGGCGATGTCGTCAGCAAAGATTTTATTCTCGATGAGGTCTGGAAAGATACGTTCGTCGAAGAATCAACTTTGGCACAAAACATCAGCACCTTACGGAAAACGCTCGCCAAATATGAAGGGGGAAAAGAATTTATCGTGACGATTCCGCGTCGCGGTTACCGGTTCGTCGCGGACGTCACGGAAATTCTCGCCGATGAAGAGGTTTTGGTGGTCGAAAAACATTCCGTTACGCATATCGTCGCCGAACGGGAAGAAATTGATGAATCGGTAATTGCCGAAAAGGACGCGACTCCGAAAATTTCGAGCTACCCCGTTTTTTCAAACAAAAAATTGCTCGTCGGTTTTCCCTTAACGTTGGTCGGCATGCTTATCGCCGGAGTCTTAGCGGTTTCATATTTTTCCGGTTCAAATTCGCTCTATCACACAAAATTTGAAAAATTCCGCATCAACACACTTCTTTCGGGCGGAAACATCAAAAATGTTTCTGCCTCGCCGGACGGAAAATATATCGCTGTCACCCAGACAAACGTCGAAAACGGCGACACGATCTCCTTAAAACAGGTCGAAGACGGCAACACCATCGAAGTTCTGCCCGAATCGAATTTGAGAATTACCGGAACGACCTTTTCGCCGAACGGCGATTATATCTATTATTCCGCTTACCAAAACGAAACGATACCAAGATTGCAATACGGAAAACTCTATAAAATTCCGATCCTCGGCGGTGCTTCGCAGGAAATTTTAAGCGACATTGACAGTCCCGTCGCCATTTCCGACGACAATAAAAAATTCGCGTTCGTCCGCAATAAACCAAAAGAGAAAAAATCGGCCGTCATCATTTCGGATATTGACGGCTCAAATCAAAAAGAATTGGCACTTCGGGAAATACAAAACGGTTTTTCGACGCAAGGTTTATCATTTTCGCCCGACGGCAAACTTATCTCCGCCGTTGCCATTGACCGCGACGACGAAAAACTGCCGACCAAAGTCGTCGTTATAAATACGGAAAACGGCGAGGAAGAAATATTGACGAAAAATGATTGGATCTGGATCGGCAAAACCGAATGGCTCAAGGACGGAAGCGGCATCGCTCTGCTCGCCTACGGTGCAGAATCGCCCAATATTACGGATGAGATCTGGTTTATTTCCTACCCCAAAGGCACAGCGAGAGTTATCACGAACGGCATCAACGGCGTTACCGGAATGAGTCTGACCAATGATGCCGACTCGATCGTTTCGACAAAATTAACCCGCATTACGAGTTCCTTTGTCGCCGATCTGGACGATTTTGAAAACGCCTCCGAAGTAAATAAGATCGCCGATGAAGTCAGCTTATTATCGCTCGGTTTGGATTGGACAAATGACGATAAAGTAGTGTTTGCCAAAACGCAGAACGGCAATGCGGACATCTGGCTGATGAACTCCGACGGCACGAATCAGAGACAATTAACGGCGGAAAAATCGGCGGAATATGCTCCGGTTGTTTCCGCTGACGGACAAAACATATTTTTTATGTCGAGCCGCAGCGGAGCCATCAGCATCTGGCGGATGAATGCGAGCGGCGGAAATCCGTCGGAAATTATCAAAGCCAAAAATCTCTTTCCGCCATCCGTTTCCGCTCAAAGCGATTTTATTTATTACTCCGCCAAAGGAAAAGATAAACCATACAATGTTTTGTGGCGAGCGGACTTTGAAGGACAAAACTTGAAACAGTTAACAGCCGCCAGAACTTACACCGCCGAAGTTTCGCCCGACGGAAAATATGTTTTCTGTTATTACCCGGACGCTGAAAAAGACCCTGACGATCTGACACAGCCTCTTCGTTGGACGATTCTTTCCGCCGAAACGGGCGAGATCGTCAAACAATTCTCTCCACTAAAAAGCCGTCAACTTCCTTTCGTCGAATGGCGAGCGGAAAGCGACGGTTTCTATATTCTCGAACAGACACAAGGAAAATCGGTTTTCTCTCTGCAAATGCTCGATGCGGATGAGCCGAAACCTCTGAAAACCTGGGAAACGGGAACTGTTTATCAATTCGCCGTTTCAAATGACGGCCGGAAAATCTTTTTTGAAAAAGGTGAAGAAGTAAACAGCGTGATACAGTTGAAGGATATTTCAGAATAAAATGGAATACTCTTTTTACTGCGGTTTGATCTCGCCGGTCTCAAGATACGGATTAAAAATATAAACAAGCGAAACGGGTTTGTTCGAAGCGAATTTTAGATTTACGGAAATCGAATATGCCGGGTCTAAAGCCCATTGTCCGGTGTTCAGAATTTTTTTGTCTTTTGTCCGGCGGTCGTGCCACGCCCAGAAAGGTTTGGCCATATTGTCGCTCGCGGTTCTGCCTTTGAACGCTCCCGAAATATATTTTGCTTTCGCTTTCGGACGGTTGCCGAAAGGCTCGTAAACGAAAAAATTCTCGAAGGTGTCGTTCGACATATCAGTTTCCTGAAAACCTTTCATCTGCCATTCCGCCGCGATCGGTAAAAGTGCGTAGCCGACGTTTCGATCGTTGGAATGCGTCGGGCGTTCGGCTTTGTTTTTATAAACGTAAGTTACGCCCGTGTTTTGTTTGAAATCCATTTTTTCCGCCGAGAAAAACGAAGTTTTGTGATCGCTCCCCAAAACGCCGTGGCCGCCCGCTTCGATAAAAATTATCGGTTGCACGCCTTTGTAGAGTTCGAGTTTTCCGTCAATATCGTGAACGCCTTTTTTGATGTCTTTGTCGTTCGTGAATGAATAGATATTGTTGTGAGCGAGCGTTTCCATCACTTCGAGTTTGCCGAATTTGGATTTATCCTTGCGGACGGTCAGGATCAAACCTTCGTTGTCATTTTCGTGGCAAGTTCCGACGATGCAGATGTCGGAATAATCTCTTGGATGAAAAAAATTGTAGATCAAAAACCAATGCGTTTCGGTTTCCATCGCGGCGTAATAGACAAAGGCTTGCGACGAACCTTTTTCGAGATTTTCCCAGTTGTCGTCGCCTTTCCAATTACCGTCATAATCGAATCTGGCAAGATAATCCGCCTTCGGATTGAACCAGGTTTCCTGAGCGATAAACGGAGCATAATGTTCAACTAAATAGCGATACTTATCCATACCCATCGGGGAACTGGTAAAGACCGTCACTTCATTTTCCAGAGCAGATTTCGCCGCACCGCTGACGGTGATCGTAACTTCCTCGCTCAAATTTCCCTCGGTGAATTTCAAAATGTATTTTCCGGCTTTGTTCGGTGCGGTAAAAAGAACGGAATCTTTGGCGGAAGCCGCCCCGATGCCCTGTTTGATGAAGTTTTCAAAACCCGATTTTGTCTTTTCGCCTTCCTCCTGAAAAAGAAAAGGTTTTGAAAGAACGCCGTCTTTGCCGATGAGTTCGACCTTCCATTTACTGCTCTGGACCCGGCCTTTTTCGTCCGCTTCGCCCAGTAGACTTCCGAATAAACCCTTTTTCTTCGTGCCGAAAAACTGCACCTGCACGACCGCCGTTTCCAGAGGTCGAATCTTTCCCGATTCGGGAAAAACGACCGTCTTCATCTCGGTGATTTTATCCTGAGCCGAAATCGTAAATATAAAGACCGTTAAAATGATCAAAAACAAGAAGGGGATTTTGTGTTTCATAATGTTTGTAACGCCACCGTCCCGGTGGCTGTCCTGAGAGCGTCCCGCTCTCGAACTCACGATTAAATTTTGTCAAACAAATTTGCATCAAAAGCGGCGGCAAGATGCCGGCCTGAACTGGACATCGGGACGGTGGCGTTACAACTTTCAACCTTCCGCCGCCGCCAGTTCGCCGCTTCGTCTGTCGATCCGCAGTTTAACCAAAGCCGTTATCACCAAATAGATCGCCAGAGCGATCAGCGTTAAAGAAGCTACGCCGTTGATAAATTTTACGTCAAAACCATTCGCCGCCTGAAAATTGCCGATCGTCAATGCACCCAAAGCCCAGAGCGTGATGACCAGAACAAAAAGCATCGGAAGGAGTGTAAAGGCGATTCGCTTTCTCGCCTGATAAAGCCAGGCCGTGATTGAAAGCAAAGTCAGAGCGGCAAGCAGTTGATTTGAAGCTCCGAACAAAGCCCAAAAACCCGACCAGGAACCTTTTTCAGCTAGAAATGCGATGGCGAAAGGAACGGCGACGGTAGCAACCGTGCCGATAAATGCACCGCTTCTGCCGGGAATTCCGACGAGTTCCTGCACGATGTAGCGGCCGAGCCGCATACAGACGTCGAGAGTATCGAAAACAAAGGTCGAAAAGGCCATCGCCCCGAAAGTTATGGCAAACGGCAGATATTGCGAGCCGATAATGATTGTCAGAAAATTGCCGATGCCGTTTCCGTAGATCGTGCCGGGCGAAACGCCTTTGACCGCCTCGGAACTTACGATCATGATCGTGACAAGGGCGATAAAGGCAACGAAACCTTCGGCGAGCATCGCTCCGTAGCCGACCGGTCTCGTGTGCGTTTCTTTATCAATCTGTTTTGAAGTTGTTCCTGAACAAACCAAACCGTGAAAGCCCGAACACGCTCCGCAGGCGATCGTTACGAAAAGAAACGGAAATAGAGTGCCGGTGATCGAACCGTCAAGCGTTTGCCAACCTTTAAAATAGTCCTGCTGGATCTCGTAATTGCCGAAAAATATGCCGATCACGCCGACCGCCAGAGCCGTGTAAAGCACAAAACCGCCCAGATATCCGCGTGGCTGTAAGAGAAACCAGACGGGAACAAGCGATGCGACGACGCAATATATTAAAATTATCACCGACCACGAAAGATGGCTTAAAACGAACAGATTTGAAAATTCCGTGCCGAGCCACGAAAGCGAAAAAACGAGCGGGACGAAGATGACGGTCGAAAGCCAGAGCGGCGGTTTTAGGAATCTTTCGACCAAGCCTAAGATTATCGAAAGCCCCAGATAAGCTATGCTCGCAAAGGCGACCGCCCCGCCCGGAATAAAGCCCTGAGCATTTTTCAAAGCGTCGTCGCCCGAAACGAAAGTTCCGGCGGTGATGTCCGTAAAGGCGACGATGACATAGATGAGAGCGATCCAGATAAACGCCATCATCGCCCGTCCCGCACCCGTTCCCAATTTTTCGCGGGCGATTTCGGCGATGGATTTGGCTTCATGGCGAACGCTCGATGCAAGCGTTGAAAAATCGTGAACCGCACCGATCAGAACGACACCGAACGCAATCCACAAAAGACACGGCAGCCAGCCGAAATACATACAGGCGAGGATCGGTCCGGCAATCGGCCCGGCCGCCGAGATCGCCGAAAAATGCTGACCGAACAGATAAAAAGGCCGCGTCGGCACGTAATCTTCGCCGTCGTTGACCTTGTTCGCCGGCGTTTCCCTTTCGTCGTCGAGTTCAAATTGTTTTGAAACCCAACGCCCGTAGGAAAAATAGCCGAAAACCAGCCACGTTAAAAAAACGATTGCGATCAATGCCAGCATTATAAATTTGCTCCAGGTTATGATTTGCGGTAAATCGAAGTGTCTAAAATATAAGCTTAAATTGAAGGAAAATACAAGTTTTATTGTCCGCAGACGGACACAGATAAACAGAGATTTTAAGAGGATTTATATCTGTGTTAATCTGTGGATTAAATTATGAACGAAGAAAAATCCATTCAGGAAGAATACGCATTAAAAAGCATCTGTTTCGGCTGCGGCCCGGCGAATGAGAAAGGCTTACGCATCCGCAGTTTTGAAAAAGACGGCGAATACGTTGCCGAGTGGCGGGCGGAAAAGCATCACGAAGCCTTTCCCGGAATGCTCAACGGCGGAATTATCGGAGCATTGCTCGATTGCCATTCCAATTGGGCGGCGGCACATTTTTTGATGAAAAAAAACGGCAAAAGCGAGCCGGATTCAACCGTGACGGCAAACTATTCGATAAAGTTATTGCGTCCGACACCTTCGGATGCTTTGATAAAATTGCGTGCGTGGATCGTAGATTCAACCGAAGACCGAGCAACGGTCGAAGCGGAACTCATCGCCAACGAAAAGGTTTGTGCCACCTGCAGAGGTTTATTTGTAAGTGTTAAAGAAGATCATCCGGCTTATCATCGGTGGTAGGATTTTGGTGAATAGTGAATGGTGAATAGAATTTAAAATCCGTCCTAAACGATCTTTTGCATTTCTTTTTCAAAATCAGCTTGTAATCCCAATCTGTCCATCCATAAAACCTGTTCTTCCATTAATCTCGGCAGATAGGCGACGTCGTTCATCGCATATCGGACGAGTTCATCCGTCCAGACGCCGTTCCAGTTTCTGCCGAATTTCCGGCGTTGCGATTTATCGAGGTCAACGGCGAAATAGCGGTAGAGCGTTTCGGCCAAAGAAACGGATTGATTCGCTCCCTTGGTTAGAACCTTTTCGGCAAGCATCGTATCAAAAATATTGTTTGTTTGATAGCCGTTTTCCTGCAAAAAAGCGAGATCGAACTTGGCGTTGTGAAAGATTTTGACGATTTTTTTATCTTCGAGAATTTCGGCTAAGTTTCCCAGAGCGATATTTTCCGAAACCGGCACGAGAACGTTGAAATCGCCGTCGGAAAATTGGACGCTGAACAATCTCGATCTGCTCGGATTCAGCCCGCTTGTTTCCGTATCGCAACCCAAAAATTCCGTCCGTTTCAGTTTTTCATAGGCGGCGTTTATTTCTGCTTGGTTTCTGGCGATTAGAATATTCAAAATTAAAAATCCAAGATAATTAAAAATGTAGGGGCAGCGGCTTGTCCCTGCCCATGAGCGAAGCGAAAGCAAACGTGATTTACGCAAAATTTTGAAATAATCAACATTTTTTCGCCATACGGTTCAGGGGCAACCACAAGGGATTGCCCCTACAAATTTATTTTCGTTTTCAAAATTTATTAGAAAGTAAGTTATATTAAACAGCAATTATGAATGTTGAATTAAGCGATGTCGAATGCCGTATTCTGGGATGTTTGATCGAAAAGGAAAACACGACGCCCGATTATTATCCGATGACTTTGAATGCCCTGACGAATGCCTGCAACCAAAAATCGAGCCGCGATCCGGTCGTTGATTATTCGGAGGAAACGGTCGAAGCGGGTTTGGACTCTCTGCGGGCAAAAAATCTCGTCTATGTTCTTTACGGTTCGGGCAGTCGGACGGCGAAATATAAACATATCTTCCCGAAATTTTTCGACCTCGAACTTCCCGAAGTCGCCGTTATGTGTATCATTCTTCTGCGAGGTTCGCAGACGCTCGGCGAATTAAACCAGAGAACAACGAGAATTTATGAATTTGCCGATCTCAATGAAGTCAACGAAACGGTCGAAGGTTTAACAAGACGCGACGACCCGCTACTATTCAAACTGCCGAAACAACCCGGACAAAAAGAAGTCCGCTTTGCTCATCTCCTGTCAGGCGAAATCGATGTCGAAAATCTTCCCGTCATCGCACAATCTCCAAGCACTTCGGCCAAAAACGACCGCATCGAACAACTGGAAGAAAAGGTCGCGAGTTTGGAAAATGAACTAAACGAATTACGAGAAGATTTTGCAGAATTTAAGAAACAGTTTGAGTAAAAAAAAACTTGCTAAAAACAAAAAATGAAGTGAGAATCAAAATCAAGTTTTGAGTATCTAAGATAAATCGACTTTTGTCCGACAGATTTTTTAGAAACTTCTGAAATAAAGTTGGCAAATGAAAATTGGCGAGTGCTTTTATGAAAAACAAATCTAAAAATTATGGAGATTTTTTTGAGAAACCATTTCACTAGCAAAAGGAGCTAGTAAAAATGAGCAGATCAAAAAGAAAAACATCGATTATCGGTTGGACATCGGCGGAAAGTGAGAAACAAGACAAAAGACTCTACAATCGTCGGTATCGTCGTGTATGCAAGCAGACTTTAAATACAAATTTCGAGTGCGAGTTGTTACCACATCTTCGGGAATATAGTAATCCTTGGGCTATGGACAAGGACGGAAAACATTGGTTTGACGAAGAAGAGTTTCCCGAAGCAATGCGGAAGTAATAACAGAAACTTTCTGATTTCGCAAAACATATTATTGCGGAAAAACGGGTTACCGAAAACAAACTCCAAAATGAAGAAGTGGCATTTACAATTCAAGACAAGCCAAACAAGTTATTGAATCTAAGAACGAAACCTTCGTAATTACAACCGTTAAATTTTCAGAAATCGGCGAATAACTTAATCTCAATCGAAAAATCCTTGGTTACAAAATTGGATGAATTTTGTACGTCTTCCGCTCTGACCGTAAAATTCCAAACGCCTTTCAAAACAGCTTTGCCGTGAATTTTGCCGGTTTGCGGGTCGAGCCATAAACCTGACGGCAGATTTCCGGTTGAAATTGACCATGTGTAATTTCCCGAACCACCTGTTGCCTGCAAAGTTTGGCGGTAGAATCTTCCGCGTTGGGCTTGGAGATCGGCGTTGGTCGTGATCTGCATTCCGGAACTGACGAACTCGAAAGCACCGATGTCGAAAGTTGCATCCGTAGGTCGCGGTTCGCTTTGGCGGTGTTTGACGTATTGGCGGATGACATCATTGAGCGGCAAAGCGTCCGCGTGCAGAGTTGTTCCGGCATTGACTGCACCGGAAGTCGCATTCAAACGAAAATTCTTATTTGCTTCGTCAACAAAATCGGGCGAACTTCCCAAAACGGAAGTTTGATCGTCATTGACCGTTCCGCCCGGCGAGCCGGAATGCGAGATGACGCGGTTTGGCTTAAACCAGTTGTGCGAAACCGAAAGAATTCCGGTGTTGTCTATTAAAGCCAGACGGTTTCCGCTGGCTGTTACGTAAAATAGATTGTTGCGGGCATCGCAGGCTTCGTCGTTGGTCGAAAAGCGGAAAAGCGTCGTGTTGCCGCTCCGGTAAGAGATGATCGTGTTGTTGTAAAAATAGAGTTTGCCTTTGCGGTAAGTGCTTGTGTTGCCGCTGTCGCCGCCGTAATGCGTGATCTGCGAGTTTCCTTCGCCGTCGGGTTCGATCAGAATGTTGCCGTAAACAAAGGTTTTGCGGTATTGCGGAGCAGTTCGGATCTGAATGCTGTCTTCGGCTTCGACTAAATCTAATTGACGGTTGCCGCCTTCGATCCAGTTGTAGCGAACAAGCGTTCCGGCCGAACGGTCTTTTAAGGCGTTGCCGTTCGCTCCGGCACGCATCGAGCCGAAACGGTTGTATTGAAACGTGATATTGATTCCGGCTGTGTAGGAATTGTGATGAAAAGCACTGCCCGAAACGCCGTTGCCGTAAATGTAATTTCCTTCGACGAGAATATCACGCGAAACCGTTTCATCGGCTGAAGCGATAAAAAATCCGTTGCCGCTGTCGTGAAATATGTTTCCGCGGATAATGATGTTTTCGCCTTTTTCGATGTAGATGGATGAAGCGGCGTTGACGTAGCTTTGCGTGTTTCCGCTATCATCTGTAAATTGGTAATTAGGATGAGCGGAACGGATCTCCAAGTTTTCAATGACGATATGTTTCGGCATCGTGTCGGCGGGAACATTCGCCCCGCCGATCTTGATGACGCCGCGTTGTTCGCTCCAGAAATTCAAGGTTAAAGGCGTCACCGCACCGTTTCCGTCAATGACGGGCAGATCGCCGTTTTCATTCGGCACGCCGCGAACCGTGATCGGATTTTCCGCTGTTCCCTGCCGGCAGATCACCCATTTTTCTTTATAAGGCGTCGGTTTCCAGTAAATTAAAACCAGATCGCCGGGCTGAAGAGTAGCCCAGGGAACTTCGGCGATCGTGTCCAAAGCCGTGTTCGGTTTAACCTCGTAAGTTGCGGGTTTCGCCGTTTCGGGGGCAAAAAGAAACACGGCTGAAATACAAAATGCGTATATGGCAAAGAGTTTCTTCATATTGGTTAAGTAAAAAATTAAAAGAATAGTTGGAGAGCCAAATTTTTAGAATAAAGATTATGTCGGATAAATTTGACGGCTTTTTTTGAAATCAGTTGAAAAATTTCGCGTTCGGGATCAGAAAACCGTTCTGGCAGAAAATCCTCGTTGTCTTTAATTTTAACAAAGGCCTTCTTCGGCTGTCTATAAAAAATTCCGGCGATGTGTTAGCTTTAACGGTTTAGAGCAGAAACTTTTATGCACCAATTAGATGAAGTAAAAAATTGTTATGATCTGACCGCCGAAGAATATGCGAATGTTTTTTATGATGAACTTTCGCATAAACCGCTTGACCGGCTTCTTTTGAAACGCTTTGCCGATGACAACAAACAAAAGGGCAAGATCGCTGATCTCGGTTGCGGTTCGGGACAGACGACCGCTTTTTTGCAACAGGCCGGAGTTGCAGATTTGGTCGGAATAGATCTTTCGCCCGAAATGGTCAAACACGCCCGGCGTTTGAATAATGAGATTAATTTTGAAGTCGGAAATATGCTTGATCTGGCAAATGAGAATGACGAGTTTGGCGCGGTTCTGGCTTTTTACGCGATCGTTCATTTTAATATGGAAGAGATCGAAAAAGCCTTTGCGGAAATTTACCGCACGCTGAAAACTTCCGGGCAATTTCTTTTTTCTTTTCATGTGGGAACGGAAAAAAACGATCTGGAAGAATTTCTCGGTCAAAAGGTGCAGATAACCTTTTATTTTTTCGAGGTGGAAAAAATTCTCGAAATCCTCGAAAAGTGCGGTTTTCGGGTTTTGGAAACGCTCATTCGCTATCCATACAAGGACGTTGAGCATCCGAGCAAACGGGCGTATATTCTGGCTGAAAAATAGAAAATATGAATTTTACCATTTACGATCTGGTCGGCACTCTCGGCGTCGCTTTGATCATTATCACGTATCTTCTGCTCCAGCTTGAAAAGATCGGCCGCGAAAATCCGCTCTATTCCGTTCTCAACGCCGTCGGTGCCGCACTCGTGCTTTTTTCGCTTTACTTCGATTTTAACTTTCCCGCTTTTATCGTAGAATTCTTTTGGCTTCTGATAAGTCTGATCGGCATCGGAAAATATTTTTTGGAAAAGAAATAAACTGCGAAATACATAAAATTCACACGAAAAATACGAAAAAAATTGCATAATTCATCATACTTTTCGTATCAATTTCGTTTATTTCGTGGTTAAAATCAGTAAAAATGGATCTAAAGAAACCTGAAAAACCGCTTTCCTGCACGAAGGAAACAACGCTCACGAAAGAGCAGATGATCGAGCTTTACCGTTATTTGAAGTTGACGCGGATGTTCGATGAAAAGACGGTTTTGTTAAAAAAACAATCGAAATTAACGGGCGGGGTTTTTACGTCTTTGGGGCAGGAAGCAACCGCCGTCGGAACCGCTTTTGCACTTGAACCGAAGGATTTTATCGCTCCTCTGATTCGCGACATCGGAGCGTGTTTTGTCAAAGGCATCGAACCCAGAACGATCTTTTTGCAATATTTCGGCCGCGGGACAGCACCTTCGCGGGCAACGGATGTCCAGTTTCATTTTGCCGATCTGGACAAAGGAATGGTCGGTCCGATCTCTCACCTGGGCGATATGATTCCCGTGATGACGGGCGTTTTGCTCGCTTCAAGAATGAAAAAAGAGAATCGTGTGGCGGTCGCCTATTTAGGCGAAGGGGCGACTTCGACCGGAGCATTTCACGAAGGCGTAAATTTTGCCGCCGTCAAAAAACTGCCTTTAATAACGATCATTGAAAACAACGGTTACGCTTATTCGACTCCGACCGCCGAACAAACCGCCGCGAAATTCTTTGTTGATAAAGCGAGCGGCTACGGCATCAAGGGAATGCAGGTGGACGGCAACGACATCATTGCCTGTTACGAAACAATGAAAGAAGCGGTCGAATATGCCCGCGGCGGAAACGGTTCGGTCCTGATCGAAGCAATGACCTACCGGCGGAAAGGCCACGCCGAACACGACAATCAGGCCTACGTCCCGAAAGGCGAGATCGAATGGTGGGCGGAACATAATGACCCGGTGACGCGCTACGAAAAATTCCTGATCGATGAAAAGATTTTAACCCGCGAAGAGATGGACGAAATCGCCGCGGAAATAAAGGATTTCCTGCAAAAAGAAGCGGATTGGGCGGAAAACTCGCCCCTGCCGAAGCCGGAAGACGCGGCGATGGATGTTTTTGATAACCGGTTCGTAAAACCTGCATTTAAGAAAAAGGTGTTGGAAAAATAAATTGCGAAAAATTTTCACCGCAGAGACGCAAAGACGCAGAGAATTTTTTTGGAATTTTTTATGAGAATACTTTCTTGACTTATTAAATACTGCATTTTTAACTTATTTATTATAAAACCTCTGCGTCTTTGCGTCTCTGCGGGTAGTTTTTTTTGAAGTAATGGCAATAATAAATCTCAAATACGGAAAATCCGAAATTCCATTTTCTTTTGATGAAGACGGGTTTGAAATTCTCGGAAAAGCCGAATCTCAAGAGCCGCTTTCCGATGTCAGGATCGGCGAAAAGCTGGAAAAGCCGTTTGATTCCGAAACGATTGAAGAGATCATCAAACCGAACGAAACGGTTTTGATCGTCGTGCCGGATGCCACCAGAAATGTCGCCTGTGGACAGGTTATAAACTTGCTCGTCCGCCGTCTGATCGCCAACGGGACGATGCCGTTTGAGATCAATATAATCTTTGCAACGGGAATTCACCGCCGGGTTTCGGAAGAAGAAAAGCAGGAAATTCTCACGCCTTTCATCGCTCAAAGAATCAAAACTTTCAACCATAACTCACGCGATCTGATGCAGTTTCTGCGGCTCGGCGAAACTTCCGATGGAATTCCGGTCGAATTAAACCGCAAATTAAGCGAATATGACCACGTTATTTTGATCGGCGGCATCACGTTTCATTATTTTGCGGGCTTTACGGGCGGACGAAAACTCATCTGTCCGGGACTGGCTTCTTCACGGACGATTTCCGAAACCCACAAACTCGCCTTTGATTGCGAAACTTTCGACCGCAAAACGGGCGTCGGAGCCGGAAATCTGGCGGGAAATCCAGTTCATGAAGCATTTAACGAGGTCGTCGGAAAAATGCAACCCTCTTTTGCCATCAACACGATCGTCAATGACCGGGGCGAGCTTGTCGATCTTATCGGCGGCGATTGGAAAACCTCGCACGAAAGGGCTTGCGGGATTTATGCGGAAAAACACACGATAAAAATCGGAGAAAAACGCGAAACGGTCATCGTCAGTTGCGGCGGTTCGCCGTTTGATCTCAATTTTATCCAGGCTCACAAGGCTCTCGAAATGGCTTCAAACGCCTGCACCGACGGCGGCACCATCTATTTTTTGGCGGAATGTCCGCACGGTTTGGGACGCGATGATTTTATCGAATGGTTTGAAGCTGCCGACAGCCGAGACTTAGCCGAAAATCTTTGCGAAAAATATCAGGTCAACGGACAAACCGCCTGGTCGCTTCTTAAAAAAGCGGAAAAATTCGATATAAAGATTTTGACCAATCTGGTCGAAGAAATAACGGCAAAAATGCGACTTGAAAAAATTCTCGATTTGGAAGGAATTGAAAAAAACAAGAAAGGTTATATTTTGCCGTTCGGTGCGAAATTTAAGATTGAAACTCAATAAATGTTTATTCTATTCTGATTACCAATGTAATATTTACAGATGTTACATCCTTTTCTTCCTCGAAAATTTCTATATTCGGACGGTCGAATCCGCGTGAAGTTACGTAATTATAGACGGCTTTTCGGGCGTCTCTTATTTTCTCGAGGTCAAAAACATCGCCCGCTTTGATAAATATTTTCTGTCTTTCGAGTTCGGCAATTATTTCCTCTTCGGTAAAATAGTCCGAAGTTTCATAGCTTATTTTATTGATGATCGGTAATTCTTTTACCTCAAAAATCACATCTACACCGCCTCTATATCCGGGTTCGGTCAAAACCTTTGTGGAAGATTTATCAAACCAACCAAGTTTCAAAAGATTGACCAAATCCTTATCTACCTGGTTTTTATCGAATTTATCTCCCGGACGGACCTTTATGTGAGTCAGGATTTCCGAATCGGACAGTCGGCGGTTGCCTTGAATATCTACGGATTCGATCAACTTCGATTCCGCTTCTTGTGCGAAAATGACCGAACTAAACAAAAAGACCGATACCAGCAAAAGCATCGGTCTTTTCGGAAAATTTTTTGAACTCAATGACATAACGCAGAAGAGATCACTTCTTGTCTTTGATCTTAAAAGTTCTGGCGATCGAATCCGTTTCGTTGCGGATCGAGCGTAGACTGTCTTTTAATCCCGTAAAACGCAGGATATAAACGGTTGTATCGTTGGTTTTCAGAAAATAAAAACGCCCGCTCATTGCTCGGCCGGAACGCAAGTATTCGTAATTGAAAATCCGGCCGGAATAATTTCCCTGAAAATTCTCTTCTTTTCCGGCGACGTATCCGGGAACAAACTGCAGTCCGCCTTCTTCTTTTTCGATCAGCTCACCGAAAAGTGTGTTCGGTTCGATGTCAATTTTGCGGATTTCGAGATGTCCGTCCTTTTTATAGTTATAAACCAACTCGACATTCGGGCTAATCTCCGAGGGTTCGACCGATACTTTCCAATTGTCGGACGGCAGAGAAAATGTATATTCAACGTTCGGATTGCTGAATTCGGATTGAGCCAAGACGGAAAGGGTCAGAGCCAATACCAGACTGAGCGAAAATAAAAAGGAGAGTTTTGTAAATTTCATTTTCTTAATTCCTTTGTTTTTAGATGTTTATTTTGTAAAAACGAAACGGGGCAAAATACGTTTATAAGATGCAGATTGCTTCATTTCTCGTTGTCTTTCAATTCATTTACGCTATTTTATCGGCAACCATGGAAACTCAACTGTAAACAAATTCCGGTTGACAAAACAAGTGAACAAATTTCGTCCATTTTAGCATCCCCTGCGTCTAAGTGAAAGAAAGAAAAATTCGGGTTCATCTTCCAAATTCCGTTTTTGAAATTTTCAAGAGGTATAAAAAAAGCAATGAAATCAATTTATTCGGGTTTTTATAAATTTACCGTAATCTTAATTTTACTGGCGATGACGAGTCCCGCATTTGCTGTTGCGGACGGGCGACCAAACAGTACAGAAAGAAAATCTCTGACCGAAGACCAGAAAATTCTGCACGTTTTGGTTCGTATCCAGCACATGCCGAAAGAACATTTCCGTTTCTTGACGCATAGCTACTTGTAGA